>QXYP01000151.1 GCA_009886815.1 Halieaceae bacterium | reverse complement strand
GGCGCGCATACAGCGGTAAAATCTGGCGGCGCTCGTCCCCTTTTAGCCGACGGGAGAGATCGCGAATTTCACGCTCCCCCGGTAAGAAAATCAGGACGTCGCCTCGAGGACCAAAATCCTCGGCAACAATGCCATCAACGGCCCGGACGATTTGGTCCTCTACCGCGTCCTCAGAATCATCAGAGTCACCTAAGTAATGTACTTCCACAGGGAAAAGCCGCCCTGACACTTCAATGATGGGCGCGTTGTCAAAATGCTGTGAAAACCGGTCTACATCAATGGTTGCAGAGGTAATAATGACCTTGAGGTCTGGTCTTTTGGGGAGTAACGCCCGGAGATAGCCCAAAATGAAATCGATATTCAGGCTACGCTCGTGGGCCTCGTCAATGATGAGCGTGTCGTAATCGCGCAACTCACGATCCCGCTGTAATTCTGCCAGCAAAATACCGTCGGTCATGAGTTTTATGGCGGTACTGGGGGCGACTGCGTCATTAAAGCGCACCTTATAGCCCACCAAGGCACCCAGCTCAGACCCCAGTTCATCGGCGATACGCTCTGCAACCCGGCGTGCGGCTAAACGTCGGGGCTGAGTGTGGCCAATACGAGCGACCTGGCCCCGTCCTAATTCAAGACAGATCTTGGGAATTTGAGTGGTTTTTCCTGAGCCCGTCTCTCCGGCAATAATGACCACTTGGTGCAGCCTTATCGCCTCACGAATCTCCTCTCGACGCTCGCATACCGGTAAATCGCTAGGGAAACTAATAGGGCTGGGAATAGTGCGAACCGGCGGATTTTCTGTTTTTTTAAGCATGTAAAAATACGACTAAAATCGGCAATCAAGCCGATTCCCGCAGCTCCCGCCGCAAAATTTTCCCCACATTTGTTTTCGGCAACTCATCCCGGAATTCAATATGCTTTGGAACTTTGTATCCGGTGAGTTGGCCCCGACAAAAGTCTTTTAACGCCGCTTCAGTGAGGGTTTGATCTTTTCGAATCACAAACATTTTGATGACCTCACCGCTTTTGGCATCGGCAACGCCAACAGCAGCACACTCCAAAACTCCGGGGTGTTTACTAACAACATCTTCAAGTTCATTGGGATACACGTTGAAACCTGAAACGACAATCATGTCTTTTTTGCGATCTACGATCCTGAGATAACCGTCTGGTTGAATAACGGCCACATCACCGGTAAAGAACCACCCCTCAGTATCGATGGCCTCAGCCGTGGCGTCGGGTCGCTGCCAGTAACCCTGCATCACTTGGGGCCCTCTAATGCAGAGCTCTCCGGGTTCATCAAAACCCAGAGGCTGATTATCGGCATCGACAACCCGCACTTCAGTTCTAGGCACGGGCACACCAATGGTACCCAACTGCTGTGCACCCCCGGGATTACCGGTTGCAACGGGTGACGTTTCTGTTAGCCCATAGCCCTCAGACACCGGGCAGTGTGTCAGTGCTTGCCAGGCTTTAGCGGCATCCTCTGTCAGTGCCATGCCCCCGGAAAGAGTCACCTTTAAGTCACTAAAATCGAGCGCCTGAAAATCGGAGTCATTGGTTAGGGCTACAAACAGGGTGTTCAATCCAAAAAACAAGCGAGGGCGATAGGTTTTAAAGGCGCTAACGACCGACTTCAGATCTCGAGGGTTCGGTATCAAAACTGTGTGTGCACCCACATAAAGCGCATACATAGACGCCGTAAAGGCATAGATATGGTACACCGGCAGGGGCTGCACAAAAATATCGCCACTGCCCTTCAGCTGGTAACTACCAAACAGTGCATCTGCCTGGAGCACGTTGGCCACAAGATTACTGTGAGACAGCATGGCCCCCTTGGCGACACCGGTAGTACCCCCGGTGTACTGCAGCATTGCCAAGTCATCGCCTTGCAAATTAGAAGCTGACTCAAATTTATGTTTTTGACCTGCTGACAACACGCTTCTTAACTTCAATGCGCCAGGGATTGAAAAAGGCGGCACCAATTTTTTGACGTGTTTGGCCACAAAATTTATCAAGAAGCGTTTCGGTTGCGGGTGGAGATCTGCGAGCTCGGTAATCACCACCTTTTCAACTGCCGTGCGTGGCAAGACAGCAGCAGCCTGTTGTGCAACATTGGCCTGCACGACGAGTAATTTGACGCCAGCATCATTGAACTGGTGCTCGATCTCTCGCTCTGTGTATAGCGGGTTTGTATTGACCACCACCATGCCTGCTCGCAAGGCACCCAGCACAACCACAAAATACTGAATGAGATTGGGCATTTGAACAGCAATACGATCACCCGCCGACAACCCTGACTCGTGTAACAACCATGCGGCAAAATTTGCCGAGTGCCTATCGAGCTCGCGATAACTCAATGAATGCCCGAGACTTGTACAGGCCGCGGCATCTCCGTGGCGTTTTAAGGCATCGTTGAACAATGCAATGATGTTAGGAAAAGCTTGAGTGTTGACATCGGAGGCGATCTGCAGCGCCTCGAGCCGATCTGCAATAGCTTGGTTAATATCGGCCTGCTTCATAACATCCTCTGCTAACGGGTAAAAAAATCAATGGTTTGCATCATGTTGTCTTGCGTGTGGTGGGGTCAACCTGCCACCCTTGCCCCATGAGGAACATTTACAGTATTAAACAGCAGCATTAGGAGAACGGCATGTCCAACACCACACAGATCACCAATCTTACCTTTGACGAAATTAATCTCGGGGACACCGCTGACTACAGCCGTCTCGTGACTACCCGGGAGGTTGAACTTTTTGCGGCCGTTTCGGGCGACCACAATCCGGTTCACCTCGATCCCGAGTATGCCGCCACGACACAGTTTGGCGAATGTATTGCCCATGGCATGCTCACGGGCGCGTTTATATCTGCAGCCATTGCCATGGAACTACCGGGGCCTGGAACTATTTACCTGGGCCAGACGTTGCAATTTCGAGCGCCTGTCACCTTAGGCGATACCCTCACTGTGGCCCTAGAAGTCACTGACAAGCACGCGAGCAGGCCTTGGGTAACCATTGCAACGATTGTAAGAAATCAAGATAACAAAGAGGTCGCCAAAGGCGAAGCCACCGTAATGGCTCCCGCCAAAAAAGAGACGGTTACCATTGTGCCGCCTTCTGCGATTCAACTACTCGATGACGCCGATGCCGCATCGGCAGACAAAAACTGATCAGGATCTACATAAACCAGACTAAAAGTCACAATGGGGCGTTCAGGGTCAGGAGACAAACCCAACATGATGGCATTGATCATGCCATCATGGTTTGTCCCACCAACGGAGCCAATGAGGTTTAAGTTGCTGTCACTGTCGGAGGCTTGTTCGTCAGTGTCTAGGGGCTTAAAAACCGGCAGGGGTTTACCCTCACGCAGATCATCGGAGAGACGGGCGACCAGGGCGAGAACGCCATCCCGCCATGCCGAAAAATTTAGGCTGCCATTGAAGGCCCGAGCATCCATTGACAGATCCATCCTGACGGTGCCGCCATCTTCCATTTTAAGGTGCGTGAGCGTTACCTTTCGGCTGCCCTCCAGCTCCCTGAAAATGCGCTTTGCGGTCGTACGATCCGCCTCCAGAACACCATCGTTTAACAGGTTTGCGGCAATGGTGGCGAGCTGATTGGCTTCTAATATTTTATCTTTCTTCATGATTATAACGTCTGCGAAAAACCGCTATTGTACGCTTTGTCGCCGCAGCGGCTAGGGGCACAATATCAATAGATACAAAACTGCTATGAAACTACGTTTTGGTGAAATTCGGGATCATTATTGATCAATCGTGACAACAGCCATTGGCGACCAACGCCCGCTCCCAATATTGAGTGGCGCGATGGCATTCCCGTGTCTCGTGAATTTGATGACGTTTACTACTCCACCGACGATGGCATCGCAGAAAGCCGCTACGTGTTTTTAGAGGGCAGCCGATTTCTTACGCATGCGAAAGACAGCAAACTGGCGGTTGCTGAGACAGGATTTGGCATTGGCCTGAATTGCCTACTCACCTTAGATGCCTGGCTTGGCCAAAGTGCTCAGCGAGCTGAAAATTCTACGCTGCATTATGTCGGTTTCGAGGCTCAACCCTTAGACAGAGCGCAACTTCAACTTGCCTGGGAGAAATGGCCAACGCTCTCTCATCTGGCATCACGGCTTATTGGCGATTGGCCACAAGCCACACCCGGCTGTCATCGCCTTTCTTGGACCGATTGGAATATTACACTGGACCTTTGGTGGGATGACGCCGAGCAGGCCCTCAGTGATCTTGCCTCACGCAGACGACGCTATTTTAACATTTGGTTTCTAGACGGTTTTACGCCGGCGCGAAACGAAAGCGCTTGGGCTACCCCCATCTTTAAGGCGATGGCCGACCTTAGCTGTGAAAAAGCCACCTTTGCCACATTTACCGCGGCAGGAGAGGTTCGACGAGGATTAACCGCTGCGGGCTTTACGGTACACAAACGACCGGGCTTCGGCGTTAAGCGGGAGGCTCTTTGGGGTCAGCTGGACGCCGTTAAAGATTCTCCAAAAAGCTCGGGGATCACCCCCTGGGATTTAGCGCCTCCGATAGGTCGTCCCAAAACCGCTGTGGTCATTGGTGCCGGGCTCGCGGGAAGTTTCGCGGCACGTGCTCTGGCTGACCGAGGGATTCATGTCACGGTGCTAGAGGCGAATACTGTTGCCAGTGGCGGCTCGAGTAATCTTCAGGGGCTGACCTACACACGCCCATCTAGGCGCCACGGTGTACTAGCGGACTTTGCGCTCGCCAGTTATCAAATCGCCACGCGACTTTACGACCGACTACTTGGCAGCACACTTGCCCTCGATATCGATGGCAATCGCTGTGGCTATCTTCAAGTAACAGACGATATGGCGACCCTCGAGTACTTAAAAAAGTTTGAGCATCGCGACTTACCCTTTCAGGTTTTAGATGCTCAGGAAGCCTCTACACAGCTGGGCGCACCACTAACCCAGAATGCCCTGTTCTTTTCAGGCGCCAGCTGGTTACATCCTGCTGCTGTATGCCAAGAACGCTTGTCTCATGCACAGATCCAGCTACGGGAATTTTGCGGCGACTGCGATTTTTTAGCGGGCCCCACTGGCTGGAAGACTCATGAAAGCCAAGGCAA
>QXYP01000150.1 GCA_009886815.1 Halieaceae bacterium | reverse complement strand
CGTCATCGGTGAGAAATCCTCGGACATCAGTGCCGGGAGGTGTGGCCATGGGGGGCTCCAAAGCATGCTAAATCGACACGTAGTATACGGGAGGGCGTGGCGATGTTGATTGAATAGCCACTCTAAGAGGGGAGGTTACAAATCCGTCGCGCTGTGAACTGGTAAGGCTTCGCAGCGCTTATAAGGACGGTTTTAATCGTTGTGTACCTTGGGGCTCCCCCGATAAGTGCTTTGTTGAGGGCTATTGCACCGCTCGATGTGCTGGTCGCTGTGCGGGCTCTGGTGTGGGCCCCTGTGTGAGTCAGTGTGCTGATACGCTGATACTTTGCAGGAGTGCTGCCACAATCAAGGCGGCGCTTGCTGAAGAAGCGCCCCTCAAAGTCTTTTGCTGCGTCGGCAATGCCCACAGCAAGCACTGCCGTGTGCTGCAATGGGCAAACCCTGATCTATAGGATCAGGGCGTTGTGCTGTCCGTAGCATCTTGCGTTTCGGTGGCTGATGCTGCTGGGGGTGGGATCAGGGCAGCATCGAGGCGTGCAACATCATCGGGTGACAGCGTCCCTGAGTTCTCTTTAAGCCGTAACAGGTTCACCACGTAGTCGTACCGCGCGTTAGCGTAGTCTCGCAAAGAGGTGTAGAGCAGGTTTTGGGCATTGAGCACGTCAACAATGTTTCGTGTTCCAACATCATAGCCAGCTTCTGTGGCATCTAGGGCACTTTGGGCTGAGCGAATCGACTGCTTGCGGGCTCTGACCCGGGCAGCATCAGATTTCACGGTCATGTGCAGTGAGCGTGCATTGGTAATGGTCGTTCGCTCAAGATTAACGCGGCTTTCTGTGGCCACAATATGCTGCTGGGCAGCTTGTCGGCGCTGGGCATGCAGGCGGCCACCTTGAAAAATAGGCACGTTCAAACGAACTTCCCAGACCTCTCGGGTATCTTGTGAGTCAGGTTGTATCTGGAACAATTGCCGGGGTTCTGAGATTTGGCTGCCGTCGGTATCGGTATCGGAGTACTGATAACTCGCGGTTACCGTGGGTGCATGCCCCATTGAACTAGCCTTGGCAGATTGTCGGGCCGACTCTTCGGCATAACGGGCTGCTGCCAAATCATAGTTGTTGTCTAAGGCCAACTTCACCCAAGCGGCACGATCGGCAGGTGCCGGTGGCTGCGCTTCAAAGTCTTCGCTGAGACGAAACAGTTCACCGTGTGTCTGTCCGGTGAGAATCGACAGCCGCTCCTTGGCCACCGCGACATTATTTTCTTCAACAATGCGTTGCACCTCGGCCAAATCTCGAGCTGCCTCCGCCTCGTAAACATCGGTTATGGCAATAAGACCGACTTCAAAGCGTTGCTGAGTTTGTTCCAACTGTCGCGAGAAGGCGCGTTCTGCCGCTGAAGCCGCGGCTAGATTATCTTGAGCTCGCAGGACCGTGAGATAGGCATCAACCGTGCGCACAATCAGGTTCTGAGTTGCGGCGGCAAATTCCGCCTCCGCTTGTTTGCTAAATTCTTGGCCTGATTGCAGGTTGTACCAGGCAGAGAGATCGAAGAGGGGTTGAGCGAGGGCTACGTTCCATCCTTCGGTTTCGGTGTCTCGCTTGTTAAAGCCGTCGGCAATAATGGGAATCGTCGCGCCCGTGTTGGGGTCGCCTTCGAAGCCGACAATTTGTGGACTCACGGTCTCATTGACGTTGCCCGAAATGCTGTAGCCGGCGTTGACCTGGGGTAGTAGCGCTGACAAGGCCAAATTTTCTGTCTCTAGATTGGCCAGGTACTGAGCTTCTTGAGCGCGCAGCTGAGCATCGTTTTGTAGGGCCAATTCATAAATATCGAGCAACGTATCGCTGTAGCCCTGAGGGCTAATGGGCATCAAGCACACCACAGCGAGCCCCATGAGGGTGCGGCGGATAAAGAGGGGTGTCATGGAAACTCCTTTAGTGAGCGCGGTTTCGCGGGCCATAGTCTAACACTCGTCGCAGCCCGGTGAAGGTGAACTTTTAACCTGATACGACAGATCCAAAACAATCCGTCGGTGTTTCTATTCTGCGCTGGGCCTCAGCTATTGCTACACTCCGGGTATGGGTCAGAGGTAAAGCAATGAAGGAACGGACGGGTCGTACCCGCAGCAGACGGTCGCGTTACAGCGTAGACATTGGCGACTTGCACAGTTTGTGTGAGACCAACTACCTACGTTTGCTGCGCGTATTTCCGGGTTATGAAACGAACAACTCTGTCGAGATCACGGCAAATCGCGTGACGCTGGTATTTGATGTTGTTGAGCGCACCCGCTATACGACCCTGTTTCGAGTCACACAGCGGGGCCAGCAGGGCTTACCCGCGATGAATTTAGACCTCAGGCTTTACCACGATGCGAGTATGGCCGAAATTGTGGCCTTTCAGCGCCATCGACACTTGGAAGGCCGTTACGATTATCCCAACCCCAACATGTACCAACGGGATGAAAAAATTCAACAGAATCGGTATTTGGCCGAAATACTCGAGCTTTGTCTGGCCGAGGGCCGCCTGACCACCGAGTTCAACTCATGGGTGCCATCAGGTCATGAATAGTGGGTTGCGCGGTGATTGCCTGCTGAAAAACAGCGGTACTCTCACGTTGGTTCAGGTAACCGATGCCCACCTTATGGCTGAAGAGGGGGGGCGTTTACTCAATGTCGATACCGATGACTCTTTAGCGGCCGTTCTTGAGCTAGTCATCGCGCAGACTGCAACACCCGATGCCCTTTTGATCACCGGCGATATTGCAGGTGACGGTGCCAGTGATGCCTATCAGCGTTTGGCGCTAGCACTCAATGCCATTCCAGCGCCAAGTTTTTGGTTGCCGGGTAACCACGATGATTGTGACACGTCAGTAGCGGGCCGTGAGCGCTTTATTCGCACGATCACCAACCCGCATTGGTTAATTGTGATGTTAGATTCACAGCAACCGGATGCTGTGGGGGGCTATCTCTCAGCCAGTGAGCTCGACGCGCTGTCGCAGGCGGTAGATCGGGCTAATCAGGAAGGCAAGCACCTGTTGGTGGCTTTGCATCACCCGCTACACCCGATCGGCTGTGACTGGCTAGACCCCCAGCGCGTTGCTAACAGCGCAGCTTTTGAGCTTGAAGTGCAGCGGTGTCGACAGCAGGTTGTGGTTATCGCTGGACATGTTCATCAAGAGAGCGACCAGGACCATGCAGGCATTCGTTATCTCACAACCCCGTCGACCTGCATTCAATTTGCGCCCAATCAAGTAAATTTTAAGGTCGACGACCAGGCACCTGGATACCGCTGGCTGCAATTATCACCCTCCGGTGAGGTTGAAACTGGCGTAGAGCGAGTAACTGATCGTGACTTTCCCGTAGACTTGGACTCCGGCGGTTACCTTTAATTGACAGGCATTCAGCGGGAGGCGCGCCTTGTCGGTCTACACTGATGTATGGGTTATGAAAAACTGACCTAAAGTTAAATTTCTACCTAAAGAGAATGAAAAACACGAATGAGCCAGTACAACGCTGATGCAATTGAGGTCCTAACGGGGCTAGAGCCTGTGCGCAAACGTCCGGGTATGTATACCGATACGTTGCGCCCTAATCATCTCGCTCAGGAGGTGATCGATAATTCGGTGGATGAAGCTCTCGCCGGTCATGCCGATCAGGTAGACGTGGTATTGCATAGCAACGGTGGAATTAGTATTGAAGATAACGGCCGGGGTATGCCGGTCGATATGCATCCGGTGCAAAAGTTGCCCGGGGTCGAAGTTATTTTATCGACCCTGCATGCGGGCGGTAAATTCTCTGATAAGAATTATCAATTCAGTGGCGGCCTCCACGGCGTCGGGGTGTCGGTGGTCAACGCCCTGTCGAAAAGGCTAGACATTACGATCAAGCGCGATGGCAATATTTACACCATGGCCTTTGAGGGTGGTGAGAAAGTTGAAGACCTCGCGGTGTCAGGAAGCTGCGGTAAACGCAATACCGGCACGCAAATTCGTTTTGATCCCGACCCCCAGTATTTTGATTCGCCCAACTTCTCAATGCCGCGCCTGATTCATGTGCTTCGTGCCAAGGCGGTGTTGTGCCCCGGTCTTCGAGTCACACTGCTTGATGAGAAAAAAAATGAGCGCAGCGAATGGTTCTATGAGGATGGCATTTCCGATTACCTAATGGACGCCACCATCGATTATCCCGTCATTCCTGAAAAGCCATTTACCTATCATTTCAGTGGTGAAACAGAGGCCGTTGATTGGGCCATTCAATGGCTACCCGAAGGTGGCGATGTCGTTGCCGAGTCCTATGTCAATTTGATACCCACGGCCCAGGGCGGTACCCACGTTAACGGATTGCGCTCGGGCTTACTCGAGGCTTTGCGGGAGTTTTGTGAACTCCGCAGCCTACTGCCCCGGGGTGTGAAGCTAACCGCAGAAGACATTTGGGACCGCTGTTGTTTCGTGCTGTCATCGAAGCTTCAGGACCCCCAGTTCTCGGGGCAGACTAAAGAGCGGCTGTCATCCCGTGAAGCGGCAGGCTTTGTGTCTGGAGTGGCCAAAGATGCGTTTAGCCTTTGGTTGAACCAGCACACCGACGAAGCAGAGTTGTTGGCCGAGCTGTGTATTAATCGTGCACAAGCGCGCCTACGCTCGGCCAAAAAAGTCGTGCGTAAAAAGGTGACTTCTGGCCCGGCGCTACCCGGCAAGCTCGCAGACTGTACTTCTGAAGACCCCGCTTACGGTGAGTTATTTTTAGTCGAGGGCGATTCGGCCGGCGGCTCGGCCAAACAGGCGCGTAATCGCGAGTTTCAGGCAATTTTGCCCCTGCGAGGCAAAATTTTGAACACCTGGGAAGTCGACGCTCAGGAAATTCTCGCATCCGCAGAGGTGCACAATATTTCTGTGGCCTTAGGAATCGATCCCGCGAGCGATGACTTGTCGGGTTTGCGCTATCACAAGGTGTGCATTCTTGCCGACGCCGACTCTGACGGTCTGCATATTGCGACCTTAATTTGCGCGCTTTTTTTGCGGCATTTCCAACCGTTGGTCCGTGCGGGCCATGTTTATGTGGCCATGCCACCTCTGTACCGCATCGATGTGGGTAAAGAAGTGTATTACGCCCTCGACGACGCCGAACGCAACGGCATTCTCGAGCGACTGGCGGCAGAAAATAAACGCGCCAAACCCAATGTTCAGCGCTTTAAGGGCCTCGGTGAAATGAACCCGGGGCAGCTGCGAGAAACCACCATGGACCCCGATACTCGACGCTTGGTGCAGCTGATACTGGATGCCGATGCCGATACGCACAGTACCTTTGATATGTTGCTGGCCAAGAAGCGCTCGGGTGACAGAAAAACCTGGCTGGAGTCCAAGGGCGACTTGGCGGACATTGCTGTTTAAATCATCATTACCCAATATTTTTCTTTCGGGGAGACACACATGCCGTTTTTAATCCGACTCATCAGCTGCGCCGCCTTATTGTTGATGGCCCAAGCGACCCTTGCCGATTGGCGGCTTACGTCGGCATCTAAGGTGGGTTATGTCTCGATAAAAAATAATGCGATTGCCGAACACAACGTGTTCTCCGGCGTTACCGGAAGCCTCAGTAAAAAAGGCCAATTAAAGATAAATATTGACCTCAGCACGGTCGAAACCCAGGTCGATATTCGCAACCAGCGGATGCGCGAATTGTTTTTCGAGGTCACGCAATACCCTCAAGCGGTGGTGACCGCAGAGCTCGATGTACAAGAGCTTGCCCAGGTCGATTCGGGGGCACCCTTGGAAATTGTGAAGCCTTTCACCCTATCTTTGCACGGGGTTGAGGTCACTGCGGAGGCGCATTTGCGGGTCGTTGCCGTGGGCGGGCGCGCCTGGGTGAGTACGGTGCGCCCTATACTAATTTCGGCTGCTGATTTTGGTTTAGAGGGCGGTGTCGCCGCCCTGCAAAAGATTGCCGGCCTAGAGGCGATTGCCGCTGTCGTGCCGGTGAGTGTCGACCTAAAGTTCGTTAAGAAGTGAGCCAGCTAACGAACGCCGGCGCTCTGTAGCACGCCTTGTAGTTGACCCTGATAGCGGCCCTGCTTGGTCGCATTGCCGACCTCTCCCGCGTAACTAATCAGCGCTGAGAGTACTTCAGGGTTACCCGGTTGTTCCTGATTGAGCTGTTCTAACAGCGCGAAGGCTTGATCAGGTTGGCCGGTGTCATGCAGCGCAATGGCATACACATAGCGGTGGCGCGAGCCGCCCACTTCCAGTTCGGCGGCCTTGGCCAGCTCGGTGATGGCGGCCGTGTTGTTACCTTCACGAAACTCCAAAAGTCCTAAGGAGTGGTGCAACGCGCCGGGGGCGAAAGACATCGCGATACCTTGCTTAAGCAGTGCCCGTGCTTCGTCATCGCGCCCCTGGGCGCGCAGAACATCAGCCAAATTCACTCGGGCGGGGTCTAGCTGCGCATTAATCTGCAACGCCTCCTTTAGTGCGGCTTCTGCGCTACTCGCATTACCCCGAGCGAGCCAGTAGTTGGCCAGCTGGAGTTGCGAGGAGGGCATATCGGCATGTTCGTTTAGGACCCCTTCATATTCTTTAAACAGCGCGAGTAACGGTGGGGCATCTTGCGGCCTTAACTCCTGCAGGGGTGTGGCGGCGAGTTGTTCTGCGACCGCCATACGCACACCTTGAACAGGATCATTGATGAGCGTGCGCAGCATGAGGTAGCGCTGGGTAGGGGGTAGCGGCGCACTGGCACGCACGGCACTGCTGCGCAGCAGGGTATTTTTTGAGGCCAGCAGCATTCCTGCAGTCTGGGACAAATCCGGGGGCGCCAAATTGCCATATTGCACAAGTGCAGAAGCGCGCAATAAGGGGGTAGCGGAGGTGTCATCAATAATCGCCTTTAGCGAAGGTCTACTGCGAATATCTTGTCTATGGGCACTTCGTAGGGCCATTGCCGGGTGGCGGCGTGGGCTATCAAATTTGACGCCCCAGTCTCGAAGGGTATCCAGCGCCCAAGAGTCTGTTTGATCTGTATGGCACTGAGTACAGGCATTGGGGCTGCCGGTCATGAGCGATAAATCGGGTCGGGGAATGCGCATGCTGTGATCGCGCCGTGAATCGACGCCCATATACAGTTGCGAGGGCATGTGGCATTCAACGCATTGGGCACCGGCACTGCCTGCGCTGTGGCGGTGATGTTGCGGCACATCATAGGTCGCCGGCATATGGCATTGAGCACACAGCCCATTACCTTGTGCGATTGGAGTATTGCTATGTGGATTGTGGCAATTGGTGCATACCACACCGGCCTGATGCATTTTGCTCTGTATAAACGACCCGTAAACGTACACTTCATCGCGAATTTGCCCATCCGGCCAATACAGGGGCTCTTCAATAAGCGACAGCCGGTGCGTATCGAGCAGGTCGGCGCCATAATGGTAGTCGCCCAGTGTGCTGCGCCGTGCATGGCAGCGGGCACAGTTGTCAATTTGAATATTGTCAGTTAGCGGGTTGGTACGATGGGCAATACTGGCATTCTCAGCCCAAGCCCACTGGCCCTTAGCGGCGAGGGACATTTTAAATCCGCTGTGAGGCGTGTTGGCCAAGGTGTTTTCTTTGGCCAATGCAACGTGTTGGGCCCCGGGCCCATGACAGCCCTCGCAGCCCACGTTGTCGGCGTCCCAGGTGGTGGCAAAACTGCGCTCACTGGGGTTGTAATGCTTCTCAACATTGGTGCTGTGACACTCGGCACAGCGTGTATTCCAGTTCTGATAGGGGCCCGTCCAATGCAAGGGGTCTCCCGCCTTAATTCCGTCATCGGGGTAGAGGTGGTACCAGCGCTGTCCCCCTTCAGCTTGTGAGCGGGCATCCCATGCAATGGTTAATGCCTGCAATTTGCCATGACCGATAGGCAGCAGATACTGCTGTAAGGGGTAGACACCAAATACCCAGGCAACCCGAAACTCCTCGAGCTCCCCGGCCGCATTGTCCGTGCGCACCCAAAAGGCGCCATCTTTGCGGTAAAAGGTAGACGTGGTACCTGCGTAGGTGAACGTGGCGTTATCAAAATCCCCAAGCACGGTTTTTTCGGTAACCGCCTGCATGGCCAAATCATGGTGAGAGCCCTGCCAATCGGCAAAGGGCTGTTCGTGACACCCCGCACAGACTTCTGTACCCACGTAGTCACTGTTGGCCAGTGCTAATTCACCCCACACAGTGGCAACTAGCAGGCCAGCAAACAGTCGTAAGGTTTTCATTGTTGGGTGGACCATTTGGGCCTCGTTACCGGTGTTAGATTTGGCGGTTTTGTTATTGGGCGCAAGCTGTAGTACCTGAGCGACGCTTTCATGCCTCTTGACGGTGTGGCCCAACAACCCGGTGCATGCCTCATGTTAATTTAGCGGCGCTTTGAACCAAAGTTGTAGGCTGTAGCTTAACTGAGTTCCCTGCGCCCGAGCACCCATAGGGTGGGATTCCTGACGGATGCGCTACGCCTTTTATCTTGGTAGGAAATGTTGGTAAGTCGTCTTGGTAAGGGGTGTTGGTGGGGGGCACTTGTCCCGGTGGCCGTCTCCAATTTCGGGTTCAGGTACACTGTGAGCTAAAAACGTGGTCGGGGCAGTGGTTTGCAAAGACGCGTGAAAGGAAAACGAGCGCTATGAAAATTGGAATTTTAAAAACCGATACGGTGCGGCCAGAGTGGGTGGGCACCTATGGCGAATACCCCGACATGTTCGAAGCGTTGCTGCGCCAAGTCGATCCTGACCTTGAGTTTCGCACCTGGGATGTGGAGGCCGGTGAGCTCCCCCAGGAGCTGTCGGCGGTTGATGGCTACATCATTACGGGCAGTAAAAGCAGTGCCTACGACGACAAGCCCTGGATCCGTGCCCTTGAAGATTTTATTCGTCATGCTCACCTGGTGAAGTTCAAGGTGGTGGGCATCTGTTTTGGGCATCAGCTGGTAGCCCGGGCTCTGGGTGGTTTGGTCGATAAATCTTCTAAAGGCTGGGGTTGTGGCGTGCAAGTTTACAATGTTTCAGACGCGCAGCTGCTGGCCGATGGTCATGGTGTTGGTTTGCAGTTACTGGCGTCACATCAGGACCAGGTGATGTTGGCTCCCGAGGGTGCTCAGATTATTGCTCGCAATGATCACTGTGATATTGCGGGTTTCCGGATTGGTGAGCACATACTAACCTTTCAGGGGCACCCCGAATTTATTCCAGAGTATTCCCGGGATATTATGGCGCTGCGGCGGGAAATGATTGGTGATGTACGGGTCGAAGAAGGGCTTGCCACGCTCGATTCTCTGGAGCATCAGGGAGTTCGCGTAGCACGCTGGATGCTCGATTTTATCGCATCCCAGTAAGCTTCAATCTTGATCAATAGGGCGCCCGATCAATGGGCGCCAGTGACGCGCTTCGTTGCTAATGCTGACTCGCTAGCATCGCTCGGGAAGGTTCAGCTGACCCCCAGTAATTTTTGCTTGGGTGGGTGCCTACCAGCTGCCGGTATTTTCCATAGAGGCCCAGGGCTCTGCGGCGGGGAGCGCATCCCCGGCTTGAAGCAGCTCCACCGAGATGCCGTCAGGAGAGCGAATAAAAGCCATGCGACCGTCACGGGGTGGGCGATTAATGACGACCCCCTGGGCCATCAGGTGTTCACAAGTCCCATAGATATCGTCAACCCGGTAAGCCAAGTGCCCAAAGTTGCGGCCGCTGTCATAGGTTTCGGGGTCCCAGTTGTAGGTAATCTCCACCAGCGGAGCTTGGTCTTTGTGGGCGCGCTCAACGTCGGCCGGTGCCGCCAGAAATACCAGGGTAAATCGACCCGCATCGCTGTCGTATCGATTAACTTCGACCAGCCCCAGCTTGTTGCAAAAAAAGTCGAGGGTATTGTCTAGGTGGCTGGCGCGGATCATGGTGTGCAAAAATTGCATGGCGGTACTCACAAATAAAAGCGGGTTACCTATTATGAGGTGTGGCCGCGGGTTTGTGTGGTTTATCAGTTCGGAAATTAGCGGTTAGTGCGACCTTTTAACGAGGGTTCACGCTAAACTCCCCGTCGGCCCCTCAGTCTTACGCGGTTGGGGCGTTTTTTTCCCTGAAATTGGATAACACCATGTGGTTTCGAAATTTACGTGCATACCGACTACCCGAGCGCTTGGGGCTCGATGCTGAGGCGATGGCTCAGCGCTTAGAATCCCGGCCGTTTACCCCCTGTCGCCCCGCGCAGCCCTTAAGTGCAGGATGGGTTCCGGCCCTCGATGACAGCGTGGAATCTCTAGTGCACGCGGCAGGCCCCTATTGGTTACTGCGGCTTAAGCGGGAAGAAAAGTTATTGCCGACATCGGTAATTCGCGATGAGGTGGGCAGCCGGGTGTTACAAATACAAACCGCAGAGGCGCGCAAAGTGCATCGTAAAGAGCGGATGCAGCTTACCGATGAGGTCACGCAGGATCTTATGCCCAGGGCATTTACTCGGGCTCGCAGTATTGAAGCCATGGTGTGCGAGAAAGACGGCTGGCTATGGGTGAACAACGCCAGTGCACCCCGGGCTGAGGATTTTCTGTCTGCCATGCGCGAAGCGCTGGGCAGTTTACCGGCGGTGCTGCCGGTGACCCGTAAAAACCCGGCGGCGGTTATGTCTGAATGGCTGCTCCACGACCAGCTGCCCGAGGGCTTTGAGTGGGGTACCGAGGCCGATCTGGTGGAGCCGGGTGAAGAGGGGGGTGTTGTGCGTGCGCGCAGCATGCTCCTCGACTGTGACGAAATTCGAGCCCATATCGAGTCGGGTAAGCAAGTTCAGCGCCTGGCTTTGGCATGGCAGGGGCGTTTGGAGTTTGTGCTCGGTGCTGATTTGGTCATTCGTCGCCTCAGGTTTGCTGAGGCACTGACGACGGCACACGACGATATCAACGAAGATCCTCTGGCCCGGCGGGATGCCGATTTCCTGCTGATGAGCGAGACACTGGCAGAGCTCTGGCCCGCGCTGTTGCAGGCTTTTGGCGGGCTCGAGGCATGAGTGGGGCAACAGACCCGAGCCCTGGGCGTTATCGGCACTATAAAGGGGGAGCTTACGAAGTGCTGGGCGTTGCCACGCACTCAGAAACAGAAGAGCGCCTTGTGGTCTATCGCCCCCTTTATGGCGAAGGCGCCCTATGGGTTAGGCCCCTCGCTATGTTTGTAGAGTGGGTTGAAGTCGATGGTGAGCGAAAGCCACGCTTTGCCAGTGAGGGCGAAAAATCTGAGTAACCCACTGATTCATAGATGCTTTATGCAAATTCTTGAGCTTTGAGTTTAAAAGCTTGGAGGTGGCGCAACCCATGCATCTAACTGAAAAACTGATTTGGGTGTATGACAGGGGCGTTAGCCCGAGTCGTCAGCAAGCACGCCAACCGGGATAGCTGGCTACTCAAAAACTCACTGGGCATTTAGTCAAAAATGGGCAGGCACTCGATCGAGATTAGGCCGTACCCAAAACTCGGCTGCCACCATCGAGGTGGGCATCGCCTTGCTGGCCGTAAAGCGTCACGCCTACATCGTTACCGCGCACAATATTAATGGCTTGTTGGGTACGATCGCGCAGTGCCGAGATCAGCATGCCGTTACGGTGATTTAAGGTTTTGCAGCTTTCTCCCGCAGTGCGAATGGTGGAGGCAAGCTCTACCCCGGTGGCACGCTGTCCGGCACTCAGCTGGGGATGATTGGCCACTGAGGCCTGCAAATTCTGTGCGATACCCTCGGCTTCCCGAGCACTCTTTGCCGTCATGTAGCCCTCGAGGGCATTGTTTTTGTCGGCAATCGCAGACTCAAGTCGCTGGGCATCACTGCTTACCAGGGCATCATGCTCCTCTTCGAGAGCATGCAATACGCGGGTTAGTGCTTCGGCTTCACGGGCCAATGTATCCAGTCCCGGTGCTAAAGTGTCTTGTTCTGCCCTGGCCAGCATTAGCCTAGCTCCTGTTCCTGACGGATTAACGCATCGGCAATTTGGCCTGCGTCAATTTCATATTGGCCATCGGCAATGCGCTGCCGAATCGCCTCAACTTTTTCCAAGTCAACGCCACTGGCGGCCCGTACATCGTCAGCAAGCGCACTGAGTCGCGTTGCCGTGTCTGTTAACTCCACACGGTCGTCGCCCAGTACCGCAGGGGCTTTTGTTTCTGTCGCCGCACCGCGGCTTTCATCGCCACGCGTGCTTGCCGCGCGCCGGTCGCTGTCAATGCGACTGGGGCTGCCTGCTCCGGCTATGTCAATTGGTGCCATGATTTACTCCAAGGTGCTTATCTGCACGTCGAGCGGTTCTTCTTACCCCAATGAGCGGTAGGGCGTAAGAAAACTTTAGGATTATTTGCAATATTATCACTGTCTTATCAAAGCGTAACTTATTGGATAATCACCGAGCCATCGGCGGTTATCACGCCTTCAACCCGGGTGCCAGAT
>QXYP01000015.1:4102-6309 GCA_009886815.1 Halieaceae bacterium | reverse complement strand
TGCTGGCCTGATCGCAATCCATAATAAATTTTTCATAACCCATCGCCAGGCCACCCTCGAGCCAGCCGGCGGTGTGCAGCATAAAGTTTACGCCCGCCAAGGCCGCGGTTTGCAGGGTGTTGGCCGATTCGTAAGCGGCTTGAGCATCGGGCACTTTAGAGGCGCAGAGGCCACCACCGCTGCGGAAGGGAACGCCTAGACGCCGTGCGAGCGCCGCAGCGGCGTAGATGACCATGCTGGGCTCTGGGGTGCCAAAAGTTGGTGCGCCAGTCGCCATAGAGACTGCGGCCGCAAAGGTGCCAAAGACAACGGGTGTTCCGGGCCTAATCAGCTGTGTCAGCGAAATACCCGCCAAGGCTTCAGCCAAAATTTGCGTGACGGTGCCTGTCACCGTGACCGGCGACATGGCCCCCGCTAAAATGAAAGGCGAGATCACCGTGGCTTGGTTGTTGCGGGCATACACTTTCAGTGACCCCAACATGGTGCCGTCGAAAACCATGGGGGAGTTGACGTTGATCAGGCTGGTTAGCACACAGTTTTGATCGACAAACTCGTCACCAAAAACCAATTTAGCCATATCGACGGAGTCTTGAGCTCGACTGTCCAGCGTTACTGAGCCCATCAGGGGCTTGTCGCTGTATTTGAAATGGCTGTAGACCATATCGTAGTGGCGCTTGTTGACCGGGAGATCAACCGGTTCACAGACCGTACCGCCAGAGTGGTGCAATCCAGGCGCCATGTAGGCAAGTTTTACGAAGTTACGAAAATCTTCAATGGTCGCGTATCGGCGACCTTTATCTAAATCATGAACAAAGGGTGGGCCGTAAGCTGGAACCAAGACAGTATTTTTGCCACCAATGGTGACGCTGCGAGCGGGGTTACGGGCGTGCTGGGTGTAGCTTGCAGGCGCGCTAGCCTGAATGATTGAGCGGCAAAGTCCCGGTGCAAACCGTACGCGGGTACCTTCTACCTCGGCACCGGCGTTTTTGAAGAGTTCAAGAACTTCAGGGTCATCTAGAAAATCAATACCTATTTCAGCCAACAGTCGATCGGCGTTGTGTTCAATCAGCTCGAGGGCTTCTGTGGAGAGCATTTCAAAGTAGGGGATTTTGCGCTCGATAAAAGGGGCTGTCGCCGCGACCGTATTGCGCGCCTCGCGTCGACCCGCGCGTCCACCGCCTTTTCGCCTAGCTCCTCGTTCACTCATTTTGACAATTACCCTCCTCAGACCTTCGTTGTGCCATTTCGCCGGGTTTAAGTGCGGCTCAGCTACAGGTAACCCGTGTGGGGCTTCCCTAATATAGCGCTCCCTTTGTGTTACCAACGGGAGCTGCTGGCAAGGGCCACCTCACCCTGTTTACGTGCAGATTTAGTGGCAAATTCGGCATAGCGGCTGGTGTCCTCGGAGTGCGCTAAGAGCGCTCCTTATTCGCCTGCTGACATACCTTGAACCGTACTTTTAAAACGAACGATGAACGACGCTAATGTCGCCCCAATGGCCCTTTGAGACTTGATCTAGACCGACATAGACGGTACCAAAAACGACCTGCTGAGTAGAAAAAATATCGCCCTTTTTTCGTCCCAATAACGGCGGATTGGGTGGCTTTCAAGGCAGTCAGTTAAATATGGAATAACCAGAGATATTTTTATCACTTATACATCAGCGGAATCCACATCTACGAGTGCCTCCGCCCCGTCAGTATCACCAAATTTAACTTTCATAGCGGACAAAAGCGCAGCAGTATTTTGGCTTATTGAGTCAGGTTACTGTCCTTGAATTTTGCTCATCATGGCAACAGGTTCGCCTTTGCTTACCGGCGGTGTGCTAATGACGTAGTTGATCACGCCAGAAAACGGCGCGCGTATCTGGGTAATTTCGTTGCCAAAGAAATCGACCAAGACACCCAGAAGGGCACCTTTTGTGACCGTATAGCCGTCTTTTGTGGCGGGCTTAAAAATCCCGGAAGCTGGGCTTTTAACTACCTGATAGTCGGTAAGCCAGGTGATACCGGGATTGGGAACTTCGGCACCGGGTACCATGCGCAAATGGCGCAGCACGTTCCAGATGCCAGACGTTGCAAGACCAGACCAGTACGGGTCGTTGGAGCCCGACTGCCCAGTCTCTGTAGTGATAGCAGGTATCCCCCTAACCAAAGCCGTTTGATCGGT
This sequence comes from Halieaceae bacterium, assembly GCA_009886815.1. GTDB lineage: Bacteria > Pseudomonadota > Gammaproteobacteria > Pseudomonadales > Halieaceae > Luminiphilus. Next base: position 4,140 of record QXYP01000015.1, on the reverse strand, counting down.
AAACAGCGATGGGCCTGAGGCATGCTGTGGCCCTGTGT
>QXYP01000015.1:0-4092 GCA_009886815.1 Halieaceae bacterium | reverse complement strand
TGTGTCGATCACAATGTGATCGAGCCCAAATGCCACAGCCAAGCCTTTAATTTTCTGGTCAAATCCCGCATCACCCGTCACGGGCATATAGACGTAGGGTCGTAACGCTTCATTACCGTCACCACTATGCAGATCAATGAGGTAGTCGGCCTGATCAATGACCTTGGTGGTGATTTGGTGCGCGATGCGCTGACTCAGCGTCCCCTGCGCATTCCCTGGGAACATGCGATTGAGATTTTTTCCATCTACAGGGCTGTAATAAATTGTGCGGCCTAAAAATGAAGGTAGGTTTGCCACATGAACCAGAATGACCGTTCCTTGGAGCACAGTCGGATCGATTTCTGATCTTATTGATTGAAGTGCCGTAATTGGAGGGTATTCGTAGCCGTGTATGCCTGCGAGCAGGGCGAGTACGGGGCCGGGGGTGGCGCCATGAATAACGGTAATGGGTATCTTGCTGCCGGCATCAGTGCCTGCGGGAACGTTTAAAAAGCCCGAAACTCGTGTGCCCTTGGAGGCTGTGATGCTGCCCACAGAAAACGGGTCAGCGCCCGCCGAAAAAGCCACGGTGGTCAGTAAGAAAAAATAGAAAATCGCACTTGAGATTCGCATCACTTGTTTACCCATATTCATGTTGCTGGAAGCCACACTTGCGACTGCTCTGACGTAGCGCTTGAGGTTTAATCCTAGCCTACAAACCTGTGGCGCCGACTAACACAGAACGCAGCCCTAGGGTCCCATGAAGTGTTTCCCGATGCACCGCGCTGTCGTCGTCCGGTTTGGGGTAGGAACCTATTGAATTTGAAGTCTATACTAAAATCCAAAGGCGTCTTCTGACACGCTGTTAGAGAGACGTCGTGACTGCTTGGGGCGAGTGACATGCGATGAAAGACTTTCAGACAACTTACGGTCCTTGGGCGCTGGTTGCAGGAGCCTCAGAGGGGCTGGGTGCGGCCTTTGCAGAATCTCTAGCCGCTAGGGGGCTGAATCTTATTTTGGTTGCTAGGCGCGAACCTCAGCTGATGGCTTTCGCGGAAGAGCTGAGACATCGCTATGCAGTCGCTGTTGAAACCCAAGCTCTAGATCTTGCCGAACCGGAGAGTGGGGAAAGGTTCATCAGGTCTCTGACCCAGGATGTGGGTCTGCTGGTCTGTAACGCTGCTTATTCTGCTGTGGGGCGATTTCAGGATGTGCCACTGCCTCAGTTACAGCAAATTCTGGCCGTGAATACAGCCGCACCTTTGGCGCTTACTCGAGAGTTGCTCCCGCATCTTGTTGAACGTGGCCGAGGCGGGGTTGTACTGATGTCGTCCTTATCGGGAGGGCAGGGCAGCGCCAACATAGCAACCTATGCAGCAACAAAAGCTTTCAATACGGTGCTTGCTGAGGGTCTTTGGCAGGAAATGGGAGAGCAGGGAATTGATGTGATTGCTTCCTGCGCCGGTGCGATTCGTACCCCGGGGTATCTCAATGCCCAAAAGGGTGGGGAGGCGCCCGGGATTCTTGATGCCCACGAAGTGGCTGAAGAGACCTTGGCGGCGCTGGGATCTGCGCCTGTTGTCATACCCGGGCGGCTCAATAAATGGGTCGGATTTATGATGCAGCGCCTATTGCCGAAAGCCTCTGCAGTACGCTTAATGTCTAAAAATACTAAGGAGCTCCAGTGATGATTGATGTTATGGGTTTTTTAACCCCGTTTATTATTTACCTCAGTATTACGCTGTTGCACTTCTTTCTCCCGGGGCGGTGGGTAGTGGGGTACGTAGACAATCCTAAAACCGGCGAGAAATTACGCTATCGATTAAATGGCCGATTGGTGCTGCTGGCATCGATCGGTATTTGGTACAGCTTGGGCTATTTAGGATGGGTGCCTTGGGGTTGGCTTTATGAAGTGCGCTGGCCCAGTTTGGCGGGGGCCTGTGTCATTGGCTTGGTGTATTCACTGGCGTCGGTTCTACCTTATCCGTCTACCGGCCGAAGTTTTCCGGTTGACTTCTTTTTGGGCCGACCTGAAAACCCACAGTTTAGAGAAGGCCATATTGACGCGAAGATGTGGTTGTACCTGATTGGTGCTGTCATGTTGGCCCTCAACGTGTTGAGTTTTGCGGCGCACCACCACTTAACCTATGGCAACGAATCGTCGGCTGGTATCTTCGTGAGCGCTGCGCTCATTATCTACTTTATTCTGGATTACCTCACGTTTGAAAAAGTGCATCTCTACACCTACGATATTTTTGCCGAGCGGGTTGGTTTTAAGTTGGGGTGGGGCTGCCTAACCTTTTATCCCTATTTTTATGCCATAGGTCTCTGGTCAACGGTCGACCTACCCAGCCCCGAGCAGCCGGCCTGGTGGCCCTATTTGAGTGTTGGGCTGTTTTTTATGGGGTGGTGTCTTGCTCGCGGCGCCAACATGCAAAAATTTTATTTCAAAATTCAACCCGATAAACCCTTTTTAGGCATTACTCCAGAAACGGTTACCGATGGGGAGCGCACGCTGTTGGTTAATGGCTTTTGGGGCCTGAGTCGCCACATTAACTATCTGGGAGAAATCTTGATGGCCAGCGGCATAGCCCTTGCCGTGGGCTACCCCGGGGCCATTTGGCCTTGGCTGTATCCGCTTTACTATGTTGTGCTTTTATTTCCCCGGGAGCGCGATGATGATCGACGTTGTGCCGCTAAGTACGGCCCTCTATGGCAGGAGTACACCAGCCGGGTTAAACACCGCATTATTCCTTATATTTACTGATCGTGGCCTGGTGCGGCAGTGTCTGTCTGGGTGCGGCCGTGTCGGCCTGGGTGCGATAGGGGTTGCGGCTGCCCTAGCACTGAGGCCGTACTAGCATGGGGTCGGGATAACGCCCGATGCGAGGGGGCTCCCTCGCTACTGTGATGCCGGCCCTATTTTAGGCAGTCTGGTGAAGGCATAGGCGGCAGCAGCGCCAATTAGCGCAGTCCCAAGCAGGCACATAAACATTTTTTGGAAGCCCAATAGGCCCGGGTTATTGTCGATGAGATAACCCGCAATAGCAGCGACATAAATATCGGGGGTGTAGCCAATAACCGACACGACGCCTATTGCTGTGCCGGTCATTGCCAGAGGTATTCGACCCTCTTCGAAAAGGGCGAAGTACAAGCCGCGCAGCCCAAAGATGGCGATCCCGGTCACGACGGTGTTTGCCAATATAAAGCTAAAGCTCCCCATAGCCTGGCCTGTAAACGCGAATAAGCTGTGGCTAACCATCAAAATGCCAAAACAAACGAGGGTCATCCTCGATACGCCAAAACGATCGGCCATCAGCCCCAAAATCAGTGCCGCGAGCGGTCGTGTCCAAGCGCCTAGAGTCACGATTTGGGCAGCTTCAATTTCATCAATACCGTGCCCTCTAACAGCAAACAAAGCGTACTGATCGAACGCTTTGTAGCTTGTATAGGCGCACACTAAAACAATCGTCTGCAACCACACGGCGGGAATTCGCATCACCTCCCAGAAGTGGCCAAACAAGGGGCTGTGCGCTGATGCGGTAGTCTCCGGGAGCCCGCGCAGCGTAAACCAGACCATGACGCCAATGAGTGCTGTGACAGCGGTATATCCCCATATGATTTGCTGCAACGCAGCGCGCTTGTCCATAACGCTTGCGGCATCGTAACCGTCAGGAAAGGCGAGAGAAAACAACAAAACCCCTAGGGATGCGAGCACTGCTGCGAGCAAACCCCGGCCGCCATCAAGCACACCGTAAGCGAGCCCCTGTTTAGATACGCCGCCCCAACTTCTTGTTGCTTTAATCAGGGCTGCCCAGAAAAGCAGTACGGTGGAAAGTCCAAAAAATCCCCAAATAATCATGGCGCCGTAGTAGCTGGGGAAGGTGGCTAAATAGACGCCGCCTGAAGCGGTCAGCCATAGGGACACTGCCAGTAATTTCCTAGCAGAAAAACGATCGGCAAGGGGGCCCCCAAAAAAATAGGCACCCATGGCGACAACGCCATAAGCGGCTTGCGCAACACCCAATTCCGTCGCTGATAAGCCAAAGACTTCGAGTACCGTGGGGCGAAAAAAACGGGTGACGTGATAGGGCAAAGTAAAAATCGCCTCCC
>QXYP01000149.1:1855-15393 GCA_009886815.1 Halieaceae bacterium | reverse complement strand
CCCCGCGGTAAAAACAAGAATTAGCGCGAGGAAGTGTTTCATGCGATTTCTGTCACTGCTGTATTGTCGTTGGTATTGTCATTGGTATTGTCATTGGAATTGTCATTGGAATTGTCATTGGAATTGTCATTGGAAGTCCTAAAGAGCTCCTCCAAGGAGATATTCAGAATTTCAGTTTGAACGAGCCTTTGCTGATTAAGTAACTCGCTGGCGCGAATTTGCCAAGGCTGATTCCCTTCAATTGTTGAGGGCACCTCCAGCTCATGATTGATGAGTGCTTTGATCTCAATAAATCTGACATGGTGTAAGTCACGGCTAAGGATGTAGTGGCCTTGAAGGGTTTGGGTAATGAGATTGGCCGCCATGAGTGAGTCGCGAATATGACGCCAGCTATCGCTATCTAGCCCATCGTTAATCACATTTCGGTCGCCGAGTATCTTGAGCTCGCCCAGAGTCTGGCCTTCAAGTTGAGCTCGCCATAAAAGGTATAAAACATCGAGCGCCTTTAGCAGGACTGGCCTCTCGGCTTGTGCCGCCGTCTGATAAGAGGCTTGACTGTGTACTAAAATAGCGCCGAGTAAAATAATGGTCCAGCTGATATAGAGCCAGAGTAGAAAGATCGGTACTGCGGCAAAGGCACCGTAAATGAGGGCATAACTGGAATTGGAAATTGCTGCAGTGAAAAGTGCTTTTGCCGCGGTAAATGTCAGGGCAACGAACAAGCCGCCTATGAGAGCATGCCGAAAGGGTACGGCGCAGTTAGGGACCGCCATATACAATGCAGTGAGGCCCAGAATGCCGAGGCCAAAGGGCAATACAGACAATAAGACAGATGAGACACCCAGAACATCAATCCCTGCGACAGCGTGTGCGGCAGCAAACAGATAGGCTTTAATACCAATACCTAGGCCCAAGAGTATCGGCGCGAGGCTCAAGACAGCCCAGTAAAGAAGCAGGCTGGAAACCACGCCTCGATTTTTACGGTTGCGCCAAATGTTGTTAAAAGCACGCTCTACGTTGCGCAACATGAGCACGGCGGTGGTTGCCAAAATAGCGATACCGACCCCCGTGAGATTTTTGGCCTGCTGGGAAAAGCTAGCGAGATAGTCGGCGACGTCTTGAGAGGCCTCGGGGAGTAAGTTATCGACCAAAAATTGCTGCAGTTGGGCTTGAATGTCGGCTGCAGTGGGAACTGCCGTTGAAATGGCATAAGTCAGGGTTAAGAGTGGCACTAAAGCGAACAGGCTCATATAGACAAGTGCTGCAGCAATTTCAGAGCAGCGGTCATCCTGATATCGTTGATACAGGTAACGACACCGATCTATAGCGTTCTGTATTGCGGGGTGCTCTGTCATACTGTGAGCCCGTTTAGTTATTGTCAGGTTTATTGTCGCGGTGGAAGCCGTTCATTGAGTTTAACAGGATGGCTTCTCTGTTAAGACCGCTAACATCTACAGCTAAGAATACTATGAAATCGATGTCTTATATTTTGGTGCTTTATTATTCCCGCGGTGGCAAGACCGCTGAAATGGCCTCTCGGATTGCACGAGGGGTTAGTCAGGTCTCAGGCATCGAAGCGCGCCTGCGCACGGTGCCGTCTGTGGTGACCAGCATTGATGAGCGGGCCCCCGATATTCCTGATACCGGCCCCCTCTATTGTGAGGAGGATGATTTGCGACATTGCTCGGGCCTGATTTTGGGTAGCCCCACCCGCTTTGGCAATATGGCAGCACCACTAAAACACTATATTGATCAGACATCATCACTCTGGTTAAGCGGGGCCTTGATCAATAAGCCGGCAGCTGTTTTTACGTCGACGTCTAGCCTGCACGGTGGTCAGGAAAGTACGCTACTGAGCATGTTGCTCCCGCTCATGCACCACGGCATGATTTTGGCTGGGCTGCCCTACAGTGAATCGGGCCTTCGTCAAACAACCGGTGGCGGTACGCCATATGGTGCTAGTCACTGGGCCGGCGAGCATAACGAGCGCTCCTTAGATGAGCATGAGAGTGCCTTATGTCAGGCTTTGGGGGCTCGCGTGGCAACAATAGCACTCGCGACGGGAGCCGCATTATGACGGGGCGAGGTTCTAAGACGCGTCTACTTTGGTGGGCACTGTGGTTTTTTTGGTTGGCGGTGATGCTTCAGCAGATCGTGCTCGACGCGCGCTTTGGGGCGCCTATTCAGCTGCTGATCATACAAGTTTGCCCTCTGGCGGTGTTTATACCTTGGGTTGCCAAAGATAATTTACACGGTCTTATCTGGTTGACCTTTGTTTTACTCGGTTATTTTGTTTGGGCGGTGCAGACTGCTTTCGCACGACCTAATGATGCTGTGGCGCTGGCCGGGGTGTTTTTACAGGTCATCTTGTTTCTAGTGGCGGCGCTCTATATCCGTTTTCGAGGTCGAGAAATCAGATCCCAACAACAGTCTAAAGTCATGGAGAAACAGTAATGGTGGTTTGGCGTGTGATTCGAGGTTTTTTTAAAGGGCTGTGGCGCGGTTTATCGCTCTTTAACAAGGCCATTATGACGCTCGTTCCCCTCGCGGTGACGCTATACCTTGTTGTGATAGTGGTGGTCGCTGTCAATCAGGTCGCACCCGAACCCATCCCCGAGCGAGCCGCGCTGTTGATTAATCCCAACGGGGCGTTGGTCGAAAACCCTTCACCCTTAGAGCCCTTCGAAGCGTTAATGCAAGATGGCGGGAGTGAAGTGCTGGTTTTTCGAGTGAAAAAAGCCATAAAAGAAGCGGCTGAAGACGATCGTATTACCGCCTTGGTCCTCGACCTCGAAGCCCTAAACGGACCTTCAATTAGTCATGTGCAAGAGTTGAAGGCCGGGATTGAAGCTTTTCAGTCCTCGGGGAAACCGGTGATAGCCGTGGGCGATTACTATTCGCAATCACAGTACCTGCTCGCGTCCCAGGCTGATCACGTTTTATTGCACCCAGAGGGTGGTATCGAGGTTTCTGGGTTTGCGGTATACCGAAATTATGTCCGCCAACTGCTAGACAACGTTTACTTGACGATGAATGTGTTTCGTGTGGGCGAAAGTAAGTCTGCCGTAGAGCCTTACCTGCGTGACGATATGTCCAATCTAGAGCGGGAGGTCGTCGGCCAATGGCTGGGCGATGTATGGCACGCCTATACCCATCTAGTGGAGGGGCCCAGACAGATGGAGTCTGGATTCATTGATCAGTTTATCAATGAGTTTGCAGATCGCTTAGAGATATCTGGGGGAGACGCTGCCGCGCTGATGCTAGAGGCGGGATTTGTGGATGAGTTGGTAACCTACAGTCAAAGGGATGAGATGTTGGCAGACTGGGTCGGCGCGACAGATGACGATGGTCATTGGGTTTCGGTTTCTGCAGACGACTATTTGGCGGCCAGAGAGGCGGAGAACAGCACCGAAGAGACGAACCCGTATATCGCTGTGATTCCTATAGAAGGCGAACTCATTCCTGGAGAAAGTGGTCGTGGCTTTGCCGGCTCTGACACCGTAGTGGCACAACTAGAGCGAGCCCTTGAGCAACCGGATTTAAGCGCCGTGGTGCTGCGCATTAACTCTCCCGGCGGCAGTGTGTTTGCCTCAGAGGTCATTCGTCAAAAAGTTCTGGAGTTAAAAACCCTTGGTCTGCCGATTGTGGCTTCCATGGGCTCAGTTGCAGCATCGGGCGGCTATTATATTGCAGCTGATGCTGACGAAGTTTGGGCACAGCCGAGTACGATTACGGGCAGTATCGGCGTCTTTGCCGCGTTTCCGACGGCGGAAAAGCTGTATCAATGGGCCGGAATTACGCCTGACGGTGTGAGTACCTCCAGTCTCGCGACAGCTGCCAGATTAGACACCGGGGTGAGTGACACGGGGCGTCGAATCATCAATAGCATGATTAGCAACGTTTACGATGATTTTGTGACGCTGGTCGCTTCGGGACGAGGCAAAACTTGGGATGAAATTAATGCCGTGGCGGGTGGCCGAGTTTGGAGTGGTGAAGACGCCCTGGGGATTGGCTTAGTCGACAGTATGGGCGGTTTGCAAGCAGCCCTCGATGCGGCGGCAAGTCTTGCCGAGGTTGAAGATTTCGATACGCTTTATATTGGGACACCTATAAGCCCTGAGCAGCGGTTTTTTGAGCAGTTGGGCAGGGAGCTGGGACAGATAAGTCTGCCTGGCGGGTCCGTGCTTGGGCGCTTATCGCAGCAATTAGCACCTTATCTGCGTTTGTCTGACAGCCTGCAAGATCCCGCTAATTTGTACCTGCGCTGCCTCGAGTGCGGTGGCTTTTGATGTTTGAAAAGGTCGATTTAGAGAATACGGCCACACCCGCAAGGTCGGCCGCGACGCTTATTGTCACTCGCGATGGAGCCACAGGGCTGGAGGTGTTGCTGTTGCGGCGAAACCCCGCGCTTAAAGTGATGGCAGGCGCCTGGGTTTTTCCCGGTGGCAAGGTCGATGCCGACGATCACGGTGACGATGCGCTTTCTCGCGCTAACAGCGCTGCCATCCGAGAACTGCATGAGGAGACAGGACTTGAGGTTGGGTCCGAACCCATTGTGCATTTCTCACGATGGCTGACTCCGGAAGTGGTTAAGCACCGGTTCGATACTTACTTTTTTTTAGCGCCACAAAGCGGCAATGCGTCGGTTGTGGTCGATGGCAGCGAAATCGTTGAATACCGCTGGGTAAAGCCCAATGACGCCGTAGTAGAACAGGCGGCAGGAAAGTTAAAGCTGCCGCCTCCAACTTTGGTGTCGCTGATTGACGTGGCCGAGCACGAGGGTCTAACTGACCTTGTAAAAGCGGTTATACGGCGACAGCCACCTTATTTTTTCCCCAGAATTGTCGAGCATGGAGAAGATCACGTGTTCCTGTATCCGGGCGATTCAGGCTATGAAACCTCTGACGTTGGCCATGTCGCAACCCGGCACCGCACAACAATGCATCAGGGGGTGTTCAGCTACCGACGGGATTTTGCTTGGCCTGATCGTCATTGACGAAGGCTATGGACCGCGCCTTTGTGGCCAACAATGTGCTGAGTTCGGCGAGAGGGCGATTATCGGCGACGGCCGTTTCTGCACCCTGATTGTGACTTGTTGATGGCGCTTCAGGGCTAATAAGTTCGCTGTCGAAGGAGCCGCTTAATGCGCTGATCACGGTCTTGGCAACAAGCGTCGCAGCACCGGGCTACTGTAATGTTTAGCGACACCCCCAGGGGTAATCTAACGCCAATTGGCGCCGGGTAATTTGGCCTGGGTTGTGGCGACATTGCTGTCAAAAATATCTGCGACGGCGCGTTGGTGCCCGACCCCCCAGCGCCGAGATATCATGGTCACTGGGAACAGAAATACCTCGCTACTGCCATATTGCAATGCTCGGCTTCGTCCTGCTGGATCGCGGTAAACGATCCAATTCATGTTAAGCTCTGCCGCGAATAGATCACCCAACACCACGCCAAGAGCTTGAAGCTGCAATGTGTCATCGGGGGCAATCAAGCCCAACTCAAGAATACGTTGCAATGTGGCCAGGTCTCGCTCGGGAATGCCCGTTAGTTGTTGGCCTAACTGGTTCGCTAGCGATTCGATTTTGGCACGCTGGGCGGCCATGAACTGCTGGTCAATGGGGCTTAAAGGTTCAAGGCGTCGGTCAATTGAGCTGGGCGAGATAATGGAACTCTGAGCCCAGCTTGGGGTCCCAGAAGTGATGGACAGCACCAGCCACAAAAGGGGCAGAATAATTCGCCTTAGTTTAAGTTGTATAGAAACTCTCGAAGTGGATAATTGCGCAACCATGGTCAATGTAAAGTTCTCGATAACGCTCTTGGATGAATCGCTATGATAACCGGAAGTATCGTTGCCTTGGTAACGCCCATGCTGCCCGATGGTGCAATCGATAAAGAAGGCCTGGCGACACTGATTGAGTATCACATTCAGTCGGGCACTGCCGCGCTAGGTATTGCGGGTACCACGGGGGAAAGTGCAACCCTGACAATGGCTGAACATATTGACATTATTCAGTTTGCAGTCGAGCAGGCCGCCGGCAGAATTCCCGTGGTTGCAGGCACCGGTTCTAATTCTACCCATGAAGCCATTGAGTTAACCGTGGCCGCCGCTGCTGCCGGTGCCGAATATTCACTGCTGGTAACGCCTTATTACAACAAGCCTCCTCAAGAGGGGCTTTATCGGCACTTCTGCCAGGTTGCTGCCGCCGTCAACATTCCTATTATTCTTTACAACGTGCCATCGAGAACGGGTGTAGACCTCAGTAGTGAGACTGTCCTCAGGCTGAGTGAAGTAGGGAATATTGCCGGGCTCAAAGATGCCACGGGTGATGTTGAGCGCGGCGGTGCGTTAATAGCAAAGCTCCCGGACACCTTTGGGGTTTATTCGGGTGATGACGCAACAGCCCTCGATTTAATGTGCCGTGGTGGGCGTGGTAACGTTTCCGTAACCGCCAATGTCGCCGCGGCCAAAGTGGCAGAGGTTTGTCGTTTGGCGCTAACCGGCGATGAAGACGGGGCACGTAAACTCAACGCAGAACTTAGCGGCCTTAACGAGGCCCTGTTTATTGAGGCCAATCCCATTCCAGTGAAATGGGCCATGGTAGAATTGGGGTTGGTTAAAGAAGGGATTCGACTGCCACTCGTGGCATTGTCGACAGCGCACCAAGAGACGGTTTTAGAAGCTATTCGGCAGGCGGGATTATAACAATGGAAAGGTATGGCTTTGTTCTAGTGCTATCTGCTTTGCTGCTTCAGGGCTGCAGCTGGATTTACGGGGAAGACGGTTTGTTTCCCGATAACACCGATCGTTATCAGGACGCCCCGGAGTTGGCGGTCATATCTGTGCCTCCTAAGGCTTCCGCTGACGTGCTCGATCCGACATACCCTATCCCTGATGTTAAGCAGAGTTTCTTGTTGGAAAGTGAATTTGAGGTGCCCAGACCTACGCCGCTGACCGGTTCTAACCAATACGAAACGGTACGTATTCAGCGCCTGGCCGAGGAAAGCTGGGCCCTTGTGGCGGTCGCGCCCGGTCAGCTTTGGCCACAGGTGCGAGGCTTTCTTACCACCTCGGGTATCGCAGTGGCAGCCTCAGATGCTGAGTCTGGATTGATTGATACTCAGTTTGTCACCCTACAAGACAGGCCATTACCCACGCGATTCCGCTTTAGGGTGGATACCGGGGTGCAGCGCAATACGTCTGAATTACACGTGTTGCAGCAGAATCAGTCGGGCAGCGATGTGGAGTGGCCTGCGGTATCTGATGATCTCGAGCTTGAATCTGAGATACTCCGAAACATCGCTCAATTCATTGCCAATAGTGCCGAGGCGGCTCCAGTTTCAATGATGGCTGATCGAGCGATGGGTGACGAGGGGCGTGTCACGCTAGAAGACAGTGAAACCTCAACGCGGCTAATACTCCGTTTGCCGTTCAATCGTGCTTGGGCCTCTATGAATAAAGCCTTGCCGGAAGCAGGGTTTGCTATTGACGATAAAGATCGTACTGAAGGCGTCTTTTACCTGACGTTTATAGGCCCTCAGGAGGAAGACGAAAGCGGTTGGTTTGATTGGATGTGGGGCGGTGAAGATGCACACCCACTGGCCAATCAAAAATTTCTCGTCAAGATCGCCTCGGTGGAGGAGTCACGCATGGTGATCTCCCTGCTTGGGGAAGGTGGTGGCGCCGTGGAGCGTAGAGACCAGCAAGCGCTACTTACACTGATAAAAGGCACGATTAACTGATGCGATTTGCCTCCCTGGGCAGTGGTAGCCAGGGCAACGCGACTTTGGTGAGCGACGGAGAGACCCTCATCCTGGTGGACTGTGGTTTTCCTCGCAAGGAAACCGAACGTCGCCTGCAGCGATTAAACGTGGCAGCCGAAGACATAGACGCTGTTATCGTGACCCATGAACATGGCGATCATATTGGTGGGGTGGCCAGCTTCTCCCGGCACTACAAAACCCCGGTCTATTTAACCCACGGTACTGCAAGCAGTGGTCGTACGTCGGGTGTTTTTCAACAAACACTGATTAATGCGGGGGACGATTTTACCGTTGGTAAACTTCATATATTGGCCGTTCCTGTGCCCCACGACGCACGTGAGCCGGTTCAATTTAGGTTTCAAGCATCGGGTAAGACACTGGGTCTTTTAACGGATTTAGGCAGCATCACTCCGCATCTTGTTGAGGCCTTTTCAGGTTGTGACGCCCTGCTCCTTGAGTTTAACCACGACCTCGATTTGTTGATGCAGGGCGCTTATCCGGCTTCACTGAAGCGTCGTGTTGCTGGCGACTTTGGCCATTTAAACAACACTCAGGCGGGGGAGTTGTTGCAACGACTCGATAATCACCGGCTGAAAATTTTAGTGGCAGGGCATTTAAGCCTGAAAAATAACAGCAGGGAGCATGCATTGGCGGCTCTCGCTGTTGCGGCTGACCACCATGACGCTGAAATCCATCTTGCCTGTCAGGATTCAGGGTTCGATTGGTTATCGGTATCCGGTGGCGCAGATTTATCAAGGGTCGGTGCTGTCGGTGCTTGATGCTTCCAGCGCCGGTTACTCCACAGCCAGTCGTCAGGGCAGGCTCGGATAGCAGTTTCAGTCAGCTCGGCATAGCGCTCAAGGATCCAGGTTTCTTCGACTGAGGCTGGATCACGGGTAATTTCCACCAATTCAACTTCAAAGTGACCGCGTTTTCTTCGCTGACATCGGGCAAAGGCCACCGGAAAACCGGTTGCTCTAGCCAAAGTTGCCGCGCCTGAAAAAAAAGCGGTTTCTCGATTGAGAAACTCGGTAATGTGAACCCGCTCTCGCAGCCCTGGTGATTGATCGGCAAGCATGTAAATTAAGCGTGGTGTACGTCGGTGTCGAATAATATTTCTGGCGGTGTCACGCATCTCTATTGCGGTAGCGCCAAAACGCTGTCGCGCCTGCAGGCTGAATTCATCAGCAGCCTGACTGTGTAGCCGCTTGTAAACGAAGGCCATGGGCATGTCGTACAAGGCTGCGGCACGGTGTAGCATCCATTCCCAATTCCCCTGGTGGGCGAGCATCACAAACACCGATTGCTGCCCATTCTCGCTCAAATCTGCGAGCAATTCGGGATTGATAACCTTGATGCGCTGCTCAAAAAAGGTAAGTGGCTGCCGCGATCCTGCAATAATTTCGAAGGCGGTATCACACAGGTTTTGGTAAAAGTTTTTACGGGTTGCCTTAATGGTAGCGTCAGACCAATCGGGGAAGGCTTGTTCGAGGTTTTGTTTAACGTCTTTACGGCGATAGCGAAACACATGTTGCAGTAAGAAGGCCGCACAGGAAGACATGGCATAGAGCCACGCCAAGGGTAACCCTGCTAGGAGTTGGTAAAGCTTTCTAGTCATCGCTTGTCTCGGCAGCTGTCTGACAGTGATCGGGTAGTGTCAGATTGGCTATAAAATCTAGCAAGCCAGAATTGGGGCATTGCAGCTTTGGATTATTGGTCAAGTCGAGTTGATAAAGCTTTCTGAGTTGTGCCAAGGGCACCGGATCAACAACGTCATTATTGTCCAGCCACAGGGACTCAATACTCGAAAGCTGGCCTAACTCCACGAGGTTGCGAATGCGATTATCAGAAAATTTTAACTGGGTGAGTCCCGCAAACTGACCGAGCCCGCCTAAGGAGGCGATACCGGCATTGCTACAGTTTAGAGTCTTGAGCTCTAGGGCTGTTGAAATATTTTCATCGGCAATACGCTGTTCGATACAGCGTTGCAACGCTTCATCAGCCACTTCAAAATCTGTAAATAGTCGGGCCGGGCCGTAGACCTGACGATCATTCAAGGTGACGTCATAATTTTGGCAGGCGGTGAGTAATAAACAAAGCGCGAAAACGCGATACATGGGCGACTCCTGACTGTGACTACGTATAATGCCAAGAACGAGAGTCGTGAGACACAGTTATGGTAGATAAATCTGGTCAATTACGTCGACGGCAGGGTGAGGCAGGCTCCCACAAAACCAGAATACTGCAACAATTAGAGCAGTCGCTGCGTAAACACTGGCGTCTCGGTCAAAATATGGTGTTGTGCTGGGCTCCGGATCCTAAAGGCGTTCTGACCTTAATGGTTCCCCATTACTTTCTGGGCAATCTCACCGCTGGGGGGCAAGGTGGTGAGCTGGCCGAGAAAGAGCAATTTGTCAGTGCGGTGATCGGAGGCTCCTGTTTAAAAAGCCATGGCGAAATTTTTAGCATTGCCCAACGACTTGGCGTATCGCCCAGTTTTATCAAGTTAGATGGTGTTTTGGGTGAAGATCCCGAAATGCTGGCTGCTGCTGACGCTATTATTTCCAGCTACGGAATAAGCTACGTGGGTTCGCGGGCTGTGCTGCTCTTTGATATTGCTGATTTCTCTCTCTACACCCCCTTCGAACAGGCTAGCCAACTCAATTCCCTGTCTTATTCAATGAACTCAGCGTACAACAAGCTGCAGCGTCAGGGGGTCGATGTCAACTTTGCCAGAACGACGACCGGTGATGGTTATTACGTTTGGAATCGTGACCAGGGCGCGTATCCCGATCTCGATATGCTGTCATTTTTGTTGCTCATATTAATCGATAATGCAGTAGCTCGAAGCCAAGCTTCGGGCAACACGGTGCCCGTCATTCGATCGGCTTTCCACATTGGTAGCCACTATGAGTTGTTTCAGGCTGAAGGCGTAAATCCCTCTGTTCTGAGTTACATCGTGGGGGATGTCACCATTACCTTGGCGAGAATGCTGGAGTCTGCTCAAGCAGGACAAATTGTTCTCGGTAATTTCCAAGCCCATCTACCGGAGCGCGATGGCGTGTTTGGTGCGCAGGAATTCGTAGTGCAGGCCATTGCTGAATTGAAGGAACTCGACAAACTGCGCATAGCCGGACAATCTCTGAACGATATCAGCGTTGTAACGCCTGAGCAGGGAGCCCTTCAGGTTCTTTCAATGGTGGACAAACACGGCATGACGTTAGAGGCGGTGAATCTGGAGCTAGACATTGAGTTGGCTGATGAGCGGCTGAGGTTGGGAGCGCGCTAAAGGTGAGTTCACCCCAGCCGATGTTAGAAGTTTGTACGGTTGTGCCCGCCGTTTCAGGCGCATGGCCTCTCGCACAGCGTCTTGCTGAGCAGCTGCACTGTCGTGCGGTGCGTCTTGCCACAGAGGTGAATTCACCCGTGGCGCTTTTTGTTGACCATGATGACTTGTGGCTTCAGCAGCAAGGCGTGGCGCAGGTTAGTCCTGTGCGCGTAGATTTTGCGTCACCCGGACTACAGCACCGGCGCAGAGGTGGGCAAAATGAGCTGTTGGGGCGCGCAGTGGGGGTTAAGGGCGGCGAGCGGCCAGCGGTGCTAGATGCAACAGCGGGACTGGGTCGTGACGCCTACGTGTTAGCCGATCTAGGTTGCTCGGTCACGTTAATTGAGCGATCAACCGTGCTGGCTTTAATGCTCGATCAAGCGCTGGAGAGGGCTTCGATTAGTGCTATTGCTTCCGTGCAGTTGGCGGCGTCTAGGATGCAGCTGCAGCCAGGCGATAGCCGTGACTACAAGACTTCAGAAGAAACGGTTATCTATTTGGACCCTATGTTTACCGATCGACGCGGCTCTGCTGCGGTAAAAAAAGATCTCAGTGTGCTGCAGGCGCTGCACGGCAGTGTCGACAATGAAGATGAGCCGCTGCTTGCCTGGGCACTAGAGCAACCCGTGCGTCGTGTCGTCGTGAAACGCCCGATGAAATCATTGCCATTGGGTCATCGAAAGCCATCACATGGCATTAAAGGAAAAGCTGTGCGATTTGATGTCTATGTACTTTAGGAGAATGCCATGTCTGCTTGCCATGTAACGGGTTGCGCGCAAGGGGGGATCAAGGTCTTAAGCTGCGCAGTCAGCGATGCCCTGAGTCAAGGTGATGCCTGTGATCAATTGCGACAAGCAGAACCACTAGAGACCCTGGTATTGCGTTGTCAGCCAAGCTCGTCACTCGTTGAGGGCTGCAGAGATGATGAAGTCGAAGCACTGCAGGCGTTTATTGAAGCGCCATGGATGTTGCTTCAGGCCGTACTGGGAATAGCCAGTCATGATGCTTTGAAGGTGACTTTAGAGCTGCCGCAGCCCACCACCGTTTTGACGAAGTCGGTGGGCGCGTTCTGGTCTTGTTGGCTGGAATCTCGAAATTTGCCATTAGACTCCACCCAAACCGAGGTAGAGCTGCGCTTTATTGCTGAGGTGTCAGCAGGCGCGTCATGATGCCGTAGTAGATAGCAGTGAGGCGCGGAATATCACTGAGCAAAATGTGCTCGTCGATTTGATGGATCGAAGCGTTAATGGGCCCCAGTTCTACAATTTGGGTGCCGGTTTTGGCGATGAATCGGCCATCAGATGTTCCCCCACCCGTTGACAATGTTGGGGAGGTTCCGGTGATCGATTCAATGCTCGCAGTCACTGCATCCACCAAGGCGCCGGGGGTTGTCAGAAATGGCTCGCCGCTTAGCTGCCACTCAACATCAAAGTCGGCAACGTGCTCACCCAAGATCTGCTCGCAGCGGCTACGTATGGTCGTGGCGTTGGTCTCTGTTGAAAATCGCACATTAAACTGAGCTGTTAGAGACCCGGGAATGACATTGGTAGCCCCTGTTCCCGCTTGAATATTGCCAAATTGCAGGCGAGTTGGCTCAAAGAAAGCGTTGCCTTCGTCCCAGGGCTCATTGGCAAGGGCATCAAGGGCTAAAAATGCGCGGTGGATGGGGTTGTCGGCGAATTGAGGGTAGGCAATGTGGCCTTGTTTTCCCCGTAGCGTGATGACCCCATTAATCGAACCCCGTCGCCCGTTTTTGATGACATCTCCCAGAGATGTTGAGCTCGAAGGCTCACCAACCACGCACCAATCGAGTCGCTCCCCTCGGGTGATTAATTCTTCAACGACTCTCACCGTTCCGTCTTTTGCGGGGCCTTCCTCGTCGGCGGTGATCAAAAACCCCAGTCTTCCAGAATGATCTCCATGCTTTTTGGCGAAAGCCTCTGCCGCAACGGTCATAGCGGCAAGGCTTGCTTTCATATCGGCGGCGCCGCGCCCATAAAGCACGCCATCTCGATCAGTTGGCACGAAAGGCGGTGTCGACCAGCCCGATTCGGGGCCTGATGGAACGACATCGGTGTGACCGGCGAAGACGAGGGTGGCTTCACCCTGGCCACGGGTTGCCCAAAAGTTGTCAACATTACCAAAGCGCATGGGTTCGCAGGCGAACCCCGCTGCCGTTAATCGCTGCATCATTATTGCTTGGCACCCTGCGTCATCGGGGGTGACAGAGGGGCATTCTATGAGTTGTCGGGTGAGGGCAACCGCAGCAGCTCCATACTCAGTTGTTGGCATGCAGGCTCTCATTAAGTTCTATAGCTGAGCGATTAGTGAGGCACTCTACCGTTCCCGAGGTGCTGTTACGTCTGAATAAAAGATCAGACTTTCCTGCGAGGTCCCGGGCAGACACGGTTTCCACGGGTTTGCGCGCGCCGTCCAGCAGCGTGAC
>QXYP01000149.1:0-1845 GCA_009886815.1 Halieaceae bacterium | reverse complement strand
ACTTTGGTCCCTGCCGTTATGAAAAGCCCAGCTTCAATGGTGCAACGATCGCCTAAAGGAATTCCCAAGCCGGCGTTGGCACCAATCAGGCATTCTCGTCCCACTGAGATAATAATATTGCCGCCTCCTGAGAGGGTTCCCATGGTGGAGCAGCCTCCGCCCAGATCTGAGCCCGCGCCTACCCAGACGCCAGCTGAGATGCGTCCTTCGATCATTCCCGGGCCTTCTGTTCCGCCATTGAAATTAATAAATCCTTCGTGCATGACGGTGGTGCCTTCACCGAGGTAGGCGCCCAAGCGAACTCTGGCTGTATGGGCTATCCGTACCCCGCTGGGCACGACGTAATTGGTCATCTTGGGGAATTTATCAACGCTCGCGACTTCGAGGACCGCGCCTTTTAAGCGCGCATCAAGTTGCCGCTGTGGCAGATCACTCAGGCATACCGCGCCCTGATCTGTCCACGCGACATTGGGCAATAACCCAAAGAGTCCTTCTAGCTCTGTGCCATGGGGTTCCACCTTTCGATGCGACAGCAAATGCAGCTTTAGGTAAGCATCTGCCACCGACGCTGGCGCCGCGTTATCAATCAGTGTGGTGGCCACAACCCGTCCTGTAGAGGCGCGCAGCTGGTCGGCCAGTTTGGCCTGCTCATCGGCACCAACAGCACTAAAGCCCTTGCTGAGCTCGGCGAGCTGGTCGCTGTCGAGGGGGCCCGACAACCCGCTCACCACAGCGGCAAGCTCATCTCCAATGTTGCTCAGTGGGTTAGGGTAAAAGACGTCGAGTGTCTCGCCCGCGCTATTTTGGGTGGCAATACCCATTCCAAATCCATGCAAAACGCTCATGGTTGTCTCCTGTATGTGTTTAAAATTTTATCGTCCAAACCTTGTGGCATATTCGGCGGCGTTGAAGCCCACAGCCGTTTCGCCTCCATGCTCCAGAACAGGTCGTTTGATTAGGGTTGGGTGGGTCTGCAAAAGTGCCAGGGCATTTCCGTTTTCCGCCTCTAACCGGTCGTGCTCCGATAGGTTCTTCCAAGTCGTGCTACGCCTATTGAGCAATGCTTTCGCTCCCACGGCAGCAATCCATTGGTTCAACTGCAATGGTGTGGGAGCTGTCTTTCTAAAATCAACAAATGTGTAGTCTAGGCCCTGAGACTCAAACCAGCGGCGCGCTTTTTTAATGGAATCACAATTGGGTATGCCGTAAATCACTGGGTTCATGGGTGCTCTTTAAATAATCAATCAGGGTGGCGATGCCATAAGCGTAGCAGAATCAGGGTTTACTTATCTTTTTTGGGTGCTTGCGAAGTGGGTAGCAGGTCGTACAGATTTCACAGATGCGACCGTCGCAGCCCCGGGCGGTGCAGAACTCGCGGCCATAAAAAATAATCTGTAGGTGGAGATCATTCCAGCGCGACTCCCGAAAAGCCCGCTTAAGATCTCGTTCGGTTTCCACCACATTTTTACCTCGGGTCAAACCCCAGCGCTGGGCAAGGCGATGAATATGCGTGTCCACAGGAAAGGCTGGATGGCCGAAGGCCTGTGCCATGACAACGCCAGCGGTTTTGTGACCCACTCCGGGCAAAGCTTCGAGTTCTGCAAAAGTGCGGGGTACCTGGCAGTCGTGCTGGGTTATCAAAAGTTGGCTTAGCCCCTTAATCGCTTTAGATTTTTGCGGAGACAGACCGCAGGGACGAATGATACTGCGAATAAAATCAACGGACAGATCAGCCATGGCCTCTGGCGTGTCGGCCGCTGCAAATAAAGCCGGCGTCACCTGATTAACGCGTTCATCGGTGCACTGTGCGCTGAGTAAGACGGCTATTAAAAGTGTAAAAGGGTC
>QXYP01000148.1 GCA_009886815.1 Halieaceae bacterium | reverse complement strand
TGACGTGGCATTGCTTCTCGCTGCCGCTCGGGTGGCACTGCATGCTCAGGATTGGGAAACGGCAAGGGCTTGGCTTGAGGAATCGCATCAGCGCGGCGCTACGGCGGAGAACTGTTGCGAATTGGCGCGCTTTTATGGCGCTAGGGGTGAGCATGAGCGTGCCAGCACCCTGTCGGCAGAGGCAGCCGCCCTCAGTATGGCGCCACTGCCCGATGTGCCGCTGCCACAGCCTCAAAAAGAGCGCTGATTAGCGATATTGGTTGGCCCTAACGTCCGGGTAAATCTATGTTGAGATCCTTCCATATTTCGTCGATACGGTCTTTGACGTTGCTATCCATCGCGATGGCCTCACCCCACTCTCGATCGGTTTCACCCTCCCACTTGTTGGTCGCGTCCATGCCCACTTTAGATCCTAGCCCTGGCACTGGGGATGCGAAATCGAGATAGTCGATCGGTGTGTTGTCTATGAATACGCAGTCTCTTCGAGGGTCCATTCGGGTGGTCATGGCCCAGATCACATCTTCCCAGGAGCGCGCATTAATATCTTCGTCAGCGACAATAATGAACTTGGTATACATAAATTGACGCAGGAAAGACCATATTCCCAGCATGACGCGCTTGGCATGCCCCGGGTACTCTTTGCGAATGGTGACCACAGCCATTCGGTAAGAACAGCCCTCAGGAGGCAAATAAAAATCGACAATCTCTGGAAATTGCTTTTGCAGTAGTGGCACAAAAACTTCGTTGAGAGCGACACCTAAAATAGCGGGCTCATCCGGTGGACGTCCGGTATAGGTACTGTGATAAATAGGGTTTTTTCGTGTCGTCATCTTTTCGACAGTAAATACCGGAAAGCGTTCGACCTCATTGTAGTAGCCCGTGTGATCACCGTAGGGGCCTTCGTCGGCTTCCTCGCTGGGGTCTATGTAGCCCTCCAGAATAATTTCCGCATGGGCGGGTACGCGCAAGTCATTGGCCTTACAGCGATCGGTAAGACATTCGGCGAGTTCTGTTTTGCTACCGCGCAATAGGCCGGCAAAGGCGTACTCTGACAGTGCATCGGGGACAGGTGTTACCGCGCCCAAGGTCGTTGCTGGATCGGCTCCCAATGCAATGGCTACAGGGTAAGGTTCACCCGGATGCTTAAGGGTCCAATCTCTAAAGTCGAGAGCTCCACCACGATGGGACAGCCAGCGCATGATTAACTTACGCGGTCCCAGACGCTGCATGCGGTAAATGCCCAGGTTCATTCTGGGTTTTTCTGGGCCACGCGTGATCACCAAAGGCCAGGTAATGAGGGGGCCTACATCTCCGGGCCAGCACGTCTGTACCGGAATCGTGGTGAGGTCGACAGCGTCACCTTCGAGAACAACTTCTTGGCAAGGTGGGCGCTTTATGGTCTTTGGCCCCATATTTAGAACTTTTTTCAGTAGCGGAGCCTTATCGATAAGGTCACGCATGCCCTTGGGCGGATCGGGCTGCCGTAAATAGGCCAAAAGCTCACCAATTTCCCGGAGGGCCTTCGTCGACGTTGCGCCCATTCCGCGGGCCACTCGGGTTTCTGTGCCAAAGAGATTGGCCAGCACCGGCATGTTGTAGCCTTTAGGGTTTTCAAACAGGAGAGCAGGGCCACCGCCGCGAAGGGTGCGGTCGGCAATTTCTGTCATTTCCAAATGGGGGTCGACTTCGGCGGTAATCCGCACTAGCTGGCCCTCTGCCTCTAAAGTGGCAATGAAGTCCCGCAAATCGGTGAACTGTGCGGCCATAAATTGTCCTCGCATAGAAAGTGAGCGAGCCCCTACTGAATTAGGGGCGAGAGGCTAGGGGCTAGGGGTTAGATGCTAGGGGTCGCCTTTAATGATCCCCGATCATGCTCACTTGCGTTTCATTGACTTAAAGAATTCCTCATTGGAATTGGTGTTTTTGAGTTTATCGAGCAAAAACTCAACGGCCGGTAGGTCTTCCATACCGTGCAGTAGCTTGCGCAGAATCCACATGCGTTGAAGTTCGTCTTCTCCGGTGAGTAGTTCTTCGCGCCGTGTACCGGATCGACGGATATTAATAGCAGGATAAATCCGCTTCTCCGCAATCTTTCGGTCTAGGTGTAATTCAAGATTACCCGTGCCCTTAAATTCTTCGTAAATCACTTCATCCATTTTGGAGCCAGTATCGATCAGCGCGGTCGCAATAATTGACAGGCTGCCACCTTCTTCAATATTCCGTGCTGCACCAAAGAAGCGCTTGGGCCGCTCAAGGGCATGAGCGTCTACGCCCCCCGTCAAAACCTTGCCTGAGCTAGGCACAACGGTGTTGTAGGCTCGAGCAAGTCGGGTAATAGAGTCGAGAAGAATGACAACATCACGCTTGTGCTCAACCAGTCGCTTGGCTTTTTCAATCACCATATCGGCGACCTGTACGTGACGTGAGGGGGGCTCATCAAACGTAGAGGCCACAACTTCCGCACCTCGGGCGCCCACTGAGCGTTGCATCTCGGTAACCTCTTCGGGGCGTTCATCAATCAGTAGCACGATCACGTAGCACTCGGGATTATTCGTGATAATCGCCTGTGCGACGTTTTGCATCATGATGGTTTTGCCCGCTTTGGGTGGCGCAACCAGCAATCCCCGTTGACCTTTACCGATAGGCGCTACCAGGTCGATGATCCGACCGGTTAAGTCCTCGGTAGAACCGTTACCCTTTTCAAGGGACAGTCGCTTGTTGGGGAAGAGCGGCGTTAGATTTTCAAATAAGATCTTGCTCTTGGCGCTCTCAGGGACTTCAAAATTAACGTCTTTGACTTTGAGCAGTGCAAAGTAGCGTTCAGAATCCTTGGGCGGACGGATCATGCCCGTGATTGTGTCACCGGTACGTAAATTGAACCGTCTAATCTGGCTGGGGCTGACATAAATATCGTCGGGACCGGCGAGATACGAGGAGTCTGATGAGCGCAGGAATCCAAAGCCATCCTGCAAAATTTCAAGAACACCATCACCCCAAATGTCTTCGCCGCTTTTGGCGTGGCGTTTCAACAGCGCGAAAATAATATCTTGCTTGCGCGACCGCGCCATATTTTCGAGGCCCATCTCCTGAGCCATATCAATCAGTTCTTGTGTTGGCTTATCTTTCAGTTCAGTGAGACTCAGTGGGTTGGCACTGGGTGTACTGGGCTCCCGCCGACGCTGTCGTCGATTGCGTCCTCGACGATTGTTATTACTACCGCCATCTTTATCAAGATTGTCTGCGGTTTCCGCGTTCGCGTCTGCTTCTG
>QXYP01000147.1 GCA_009886815.1 Halieaceae bacterium | reverse complement strand
TCCCAAACTGGCTTCATGTTGCTCACGTCAACAGCAATGATTTTACCAGCAGCATCTTCTTTTCCTGGCATGGGGTAGGTGGCTACATCTGCACCATAACCGCCACCGCCGGGTCCCAAGTCAACGGCTCGTGGGGTCATGTCGGAACACAGTTGATGAACCGGCAGAAAAAGCAGTTGCGCACGTTTATCGAAGGTTGCTGACTGCCAGTTGTGGCCACCGTAAATGCCTGGGCAAGCGGTGAAGGTATCCCCAATACTCGCTTCGGAAATGTCGCTGCGATACGTTAATGCCCCGGTTTCATGATTCACGGTAAAAATATTTTGTTCCATGGTCTCCATAAGGTCTATGTACTTTCCCGTTCGACGGTCAAGCTTCCACAGTATGCCGTCTTTCCCCACGGTCATGACAACCGGCACGCCATTGCTAGTAGCCAGAATGCGCTCAAACCCGACTTCCATATCAATGGTCTCGCCGGGTATGTGCTGAAAGTACCAGGCGATCTCACCCGTCTTCGGGTCGATGGCTAGAGTAGAGTTGGTATAAAGTGCGGCATCGCCCGTGGACATGCCTCGACTCACCGCCGCCCAGGGTTTTGGCTGCGAGGTGCCAAAAATAACGAGGTTGAGTTCGGTGTCATAGGATCCGGCAATCCACATGTCACCACCACCTCGTCGATCCGCGGCTATGTCTCCCCAGGTTTCAAACTCAGGAGAGCCCGGTAATGCGAGCGTCGAAGTGCGCCACAATTCATCTCCGGTCGCAGGGTCGTGTCCTGTTATAAAACAGCCGTCAGAAGTAAACAGCTCACAGCCATTAATACCGCTGACAACAATGCCATCGGCGATGATAGGCCCCGCACTGTGGGTGAAGGCTTCACGATAATCTGCTTTTTCGCTGCGCCATAACTGTCGTCCTGAGCGTGCATCAATCGCGACCACGGCTGCGTCATAGGTCGCTAAAAATAGCCGATCTTCATAAATAGCGATGTTGCGTGTTGGTCCGCCAAGAAGCCTAGAACCCTCGGGAAACACATATTGATACTCCCAAATAAGATCGCCGTTAGCCGCGTCAATAGCTTGAATTTTATTGTTGGGGTGGGTGAGGAACATGACGCCGTCCCTGACCAGTGGTGTGCCTTGGTTACTGCCTTGATGCATGGCGATAGACCAACTCAGGCCAAGTTGTTGAACATTGGACCTATTAATCGCCTGCAGCGGACTGTGTCCGTGACCGTCAGGTGTCCGTCGCCAGTTAAGCCAATCAGCCTGTGGTGGGTTGTTTATATCGTCAGTCGTAACTGGATTAAAGTTCTCAATGATGCTCGGTTTAAACTGGCCCGCATTTCTGGCCATGTTCATGACAGCATCGGCTCCCGAAAATTCGACGGCTTCGGGTTCTGCATGACTATCAACGGCCGTCAGATTTTCTAAACTGGCTAACAGTATTGTGTCGCTGAGGGATGTCGCATTGTATTCAATAATGTATCGAGTCAGTAAAGCATGCTCATCCTGAGACAGTTTGTTTGACTCACCCGGGGGCATGCTGCTCATACTCAGGGTCAAAAGCGCTTGGGCCTCTTGCCCACGCCATTTGTCTACGAAAGGTTTTCCAGTTAGCGCTGCACCATGAGCAGATCCCCGTAAACTCATGCTATGGCATGCCGCACAGTGTTCTTGGTAGAGCTCTTCGACGGCAGAGGCTTGCACACCCACAGGGATTACCAGTAACAAAGTGAGGAGGTTAGTAAGTCTCATGGTATTCGCTCCAACTACTCGCATTGGCGTTGAGAATTTCAAGTGCACCACGGTGTGGCGTGCTTAAGGCCCCTGCAGTCAAGCATCGGTGCTCCCGCAAGCACCGATTTTTGTTTCTGCAGTGGGTAAATCTAAGTCATCCTTCCAAATAATGTCCGTATTTTTCTAGGGCTTTGGCGCGCTGTGTGGGCGTGTGGTAAGACGGGAATAAGTCATCGTAAGGGGCGTAATCGCGCAGAACACCTTTGGCGACGGCTATTTTATGAACTTCCGTGGGGCCATCGACGACACCTAATTCAGGAATATTCGCCCACATATGTGCCAGTGGCGTTTCATCAGAACTGCCCAAACTGCCGTGGAGGTGCATGGCGCGAGAAACCACTTCTAACAGTACTTTGGGGGTGGCGGCTTTAATGGCAGCGATTTCCTTGCGCACCTCTCGGTTGTATTCCTTGTGCTTATCGATGAGCCAGGCTGTGTATAGAACGTGTAGTCGATACTGCATCATAATGGTGTAAGCATCGGCAATTTTTTCTTGGGTCATTTGCTTGTCGGCGAGGAGTTCGCCTTTAGTTTTCCGGCTTAATGCGCGTTCACACATCATATCGATAGCTTTGCGAATGACGCCAACGCTACGCATGGCATGGTGTACACGGCCACCACCGAGACGCGTCTGGGCGACTAGAAAGCCATCACCTTCCTCGCCAAGTAGATTGTTAGCGGGGACGCGACAGTTTTTAAATTCGATGTAAGCATGCACACCGTCACCCTGCTCTACATAGGGCCCCACAGCCGAATTGCGGATGATATCCATGCCGGGTGTGCCTTGTTCGACTAAAAATATGGAGGCCCCTTTATGAATTGGCACGTCGGGATTAGTGACTACCATGACCAACAGGAAGGCACTGAAGCGAGCATGGGAGGCGAACCACTTTTCGCCGTTGATTACCCATTCGTCGCCATCTCTGGTTGCTGTACACAAAAATTCCCCAGGGTCGGCACCGGCTTGAGGTTCGGTCATGGAGTAGCAGGAGGCAATCTCTGCATTTAACAACGGCTTTAAAAATCTTTCCTTTTGATCTGCGGTGCCAAATTTCGCGAGTATCTCGGCATTGCCAGAATCGGGTGCCTGGCAACCAAACACACTGGGGCCAAAGCGGCTCCTGCCTAAAATTTCATTCATGAGTCCCAGCGCGACTTGGCCGTAGCCTTGCCCGCCTAATTCAGGCTCAAGATGGCATGCCCAAAGCCGTTTGTTTTTTACAATCTCGCGCAGTGGCGCCATGGCAGCGGCGGCTGGGGAGTTGGGGTCCCAGGGATCGCCTGGTTCGCGAAAGACTAAATCAAGGGGCTCAATTTCTTCCTTGGTAAAGGTGTCGATCCAATCGAGTGACTCTTGAAAGTCGGCGTCCGTCTCAAACGACCATGTCATGGGTAGTCTCCTCAGTACATCTTGTCATGCTCAGTTTTTCTCCTTAAACAATGCCTATCGCAATTTGTCGTTGTGAGGTGCAGCCGAGCCCGTGTTGTGTAAAGATAAGTGTAGACTTGCTTAACGCAAACAAGCAACGAGCCGTGAGTCCGAAGCTGCTGCTCTTTGTAGGGTCTACACAGGCCTACAAAGCATGGGATGGGCAGCATGGGGTTGTTAAAGTCGCTGGCTAGGTTAAACTTGTTCCGAACAAGTTTAACCTAATCAGACCCCGAAAACATCATGGCATTGGAACTGGAGAAAATAAATGAGCGGTGACCCTAGCAATGAACCGGTATGGCTGGTCACTGGTGCGTCCCGCGGTATTGGTGCCGCAATTGCAGCCCGAGCACACAACCAAGGGTGTCGAGTGGTGGTGGTCGCAAGAGGCGAGGAAGCCCTTCGCACGGCTGACAAAATGGGGGCGGGTGCGCTTGGCATTCAAGCTGACGTGAGTGACGTCGCCGCTGCCGAGGGGGCTATTGAGAAGACCGTCGCGACCTTCGGTCGCATTGATGTGGTGGTCAACAATGCAGGCGTGCATCGGGGCGGTAAAGTCGAGCGCCTCAGTCCAGAAGATTGGCAGACCGTTCTCAACGTTAATCTCACCGGGGCGCTCAACATCATTAGAGCGGCAAAGCCGCACATGGGCTCGGGGGCGAGTATTATTAATATTGGTGCCGTCGTAGGTTTTCGCGGTTTTCCTGGGGATGTGGCCTACGCGTCGTCAAAAGCGGGCCTTTCAGGAATGACTAACGCTCTGGCTATTGAGATGGCGAAGCAGGGTATTACGGTCAATCTTGTGATTCCCGGTCTGGTGTTGACTGATATGACATCAGGACTAACCGATGCGGCAATGGACAATATGAAGGCTAAGATTCCTATGGGCCGCCTGGGTAAAGACAGCGAGGTCGCTGAAGTTGTTTACTGGGTCAGCCAGAGTCGCTACATGACAGGCGCTACGGTGCCCGTCGACGGCGGGCTAATGTGTAGCTTCGGTGTGGTCAGTCCATGATTAAAACGCCTCAGGATGCCGTTTGCCGCTGGCTAGAGGAGCAACTTAATTGGTCTGAAGTTCAGTTTTTAGGGCCTTTAAGTGGTGGCAACTCAAATTTAACCTGGCACTTCTCGTCAGCTGAGCAGGCTTGCGTCGTTAGAACAACCCCGAATGAGGCTATTTCCCCGAACTCCGCAAGAGGTATCGAGCGCGAGTCTAAGGTGCTGAAGCTCGTCGAAGGTGCCGTCAAGGCTCCGAAGCTGATTGCCTGGTGCGATGACCTTCAGGTGATGGGGCGACCGTTTTTGGTTCAAGAATGGATTGACGGTCGCTCGGTGACCGCAACACTCCCCAATTCTGATTGGGATCTTGTGGGTGCGGCCAACGCTCTGGGTGAGGACATGATGCGACAACTGGCTGACGTGCACAGCATCGTTTGGCCGCATGAGGCCCTATCAACCCTAGGACGCCCCGATAATTTTTTAAATCGCCAGCTGGAACGCTGGTTAGCGGTTCGCAAAGAGCATGCGGTCAGAGAGCTTCCGCTATTATTCGAGCTGGGTACATGGCTTCAGGATAATATGCCGGTAACAGAACGCCCTGCGCTGATTCACGGGGACTACCATCTCGACAACACCTTGGTGAGTGTTGAAACTCCCGAGATTAAAGCCATTATCGATTGGGAGCTCGCGACCGTCGGTGATCCGGCCATGGACGTAGCGCTGGCACTGTTGTTTTGGGGTGAGAAGCGGGTTTCTGAAACCCCGGCATTTTCTCATTTGCAGGCAATTTCTAGGGTTTCGGGTGTTGTAGACCGAAGGCATTTGGCGGCTGTTTGGTCTGAGGAAACGGGGCGCTCCATCGATACCATGGGCTACTACATTACGCTAGCCGCTTGGCGACTTGCCGCCATTGTGGAGGGTGCTTATGGTCTTTACGCACAGGGTAAAGTGGATACGCCCTACGCAGCGGGGCTAGAGCACGATGTCCCTGCTTTGTTGGCCGAGGCTGAGCAGGCCGCGGCCGGAAACTGGTAGCTGCCATTATGCGAATGGATAAGCCGAGTATGCTAAGCACAATGATGCATACCTCCTTGGGCGTGAATACACTTTTCAGGTTTGGAGCTCGCCATTTTGCCAACAGTCGCGTTGCTGATTACGACGGTGAGCACCTTCAATGGCGGTCCTATAAAGACGTAGATTCACTGGCGGGTCGGATTGCCAGCGGTCTCGCAGCACTGGGCGTAGGCAATGGCGATCGCGTTGGAACATTCCTTTGGAATGGGGTGACCCACCTGGGTGTTTACCTGGCCGCTCCCAGCATGGGGGCGGTTCTTCACACACTAAATTGTCGCCTTGCCCCGGATCAGATCGCTTATATTATTAACCACGCTAACGATTGTTGCGTCTTTGTAGACGGGCGACTTGAGGCCCAGTTTCAGCCGGTGCTTAGTCAAATTCCGGGCGTTAGGCATATCATTGTTTGTGATCCCCAAGGTGGTCTGGACGATGATCGGATTATCACCTTGGAAAGTCTGCTTTCGAACCGTGACTGCGAATATGATTGGCCGGAAATTCCAGAGACGCAGGCTGCGGGAATTTGCTATACCAGTGGTACAACGGGCAATCCTAAGGGCGTAGTTTACAGTCATAAAACGACGTATCTGCATGCATTAGCATCGCGATCTGTCGACAGCTTTGGTGTTCAGGAGCGCGACACTATCCTCATGCTTCCCGCCATGTTTCATGCCAACGCATGGGGTTTTCCTTACAGCGGCTGGATGTCAGGGGCCGATATGGTCATGCCAGGACCACACACCCAGCTCGCACATTTGAAAACTATGATCTTGGCATCGCAACCCACACTCACGGCGATGGTGCCCACTATCTTGGGTGATCTTTTACGCGATGAGACACTGACCCAGGCGGAAATGGGTTCCTTTCGAGCCTTGGTCTGCGGTGGGTCTGCCGTGCCCTCATCTATGATTGAAGGCGCGCGAGACCGCTGGGGTGTTCCCGTTATTCAGGGTTGGGGCATGACCGAGACCAGCCCCATGTGTGTTTTGTCGCATCCGCCCAAAGATTTAGCCGATACGCCAGAGACACAATGGCGTATTAAAAGCGGTCGGCCGGTACCGGGGGTTAGTGTGCGCGTGGTCGATGAGTCTGATCAGCTATTGCCTGAAGATGGGCAAACGGTGGGTGAGTTGCAGTTGCGGGGCGCTTGGGTGACTGGGAGTTACCTTGATATTGAAAGCGATGCCTTCACGGCAGATGGCTGGCTAAGAACCGGGGACGTGGGACATATTGATAGTCATGGATACGTGCAGCTGACCGATCGCATGAAGGATGTCATTAAGTCAGGTGGCGAGTGGATTTCTTCGGTTGATCTTGAGGATGCCATTTTACAAGCTCCTGGAGTGGCTGAAGTTGCCGTTATTGGAATTGCTGATGAGCGATGGCAAGAGCGCCCGCTGGCAATTGTCGTATGCGCCGAGGAGCAACCCGCGACAGCAGGTGAAATTCGAAGGCTTTTGCAAGATCGGGTGGCAAGATTTTGGGTTCCAGAATATTGGTCTTTCGTCACTGAACTTCCCAAAACGAGTGTGGGTAAGCTCGATAAGAAACAGCTCCGTTTAGCGTATAGTGACGAAAATTTATTGGTTGAGGTTTGTCGTGACTAAGCAAATTCCCCACACACTAATAAGGACAAGTTGTCCATGAATAAAGGTGTTTTAAAGGCCACCTCTGGCGATCAATCAGTTGGCAAAAATAAACAGGCAGAGCGCAGTGCCCAGTCTGACAAGAAAATGTTTGAAGCAGCTATCGAACTGATCAATGAGCGCGGTACGGCGAAAACAACGCTCAAAGATATCGGCGAGCATGCGGGCTATAGCCGAGGATTGGCAAGCTATCGTTTTGGCTCTAAAGACGGTCTTTGGATGGAGTTATTCGATAAGTTTGATGATATCTGGAAGACCCATATCGCTGAATATATAAAGGACAAATCTGGATTAGACGCGATGCGCTGTGCCATTCATGCCCAGCGCGATATTTTCCGTGCGGAGTCTGGATACCTGCGAGCCATGTATATTCTGTGGTACGAATCACTGGGAGAAGCCTCGGATATTCGCGCAAGCCTCGCTCACCACCATGAAATTTATCGACGCGATGTTTCGAAATGGCTGGAACAAGGCATTGAAGCGGGTGATTTGAGTGCAGACATCGATTGCCAGCAGTTTGCCGGGATTTACTGTTCGATGATGTTTGGCGCAATTTATCAGTGGGTGGTCGCGGCGGATGCTCTGAATTTAGATGCATTCTTCGAATACCTAGAAAAAATGCTTACCTTTTACGTAATTAACGCGAGGCACTAGCTATGGCGCGATTAAATGTCGACGGCGATAAGTCCATATACTTTGAAGATGTGGGCTCAGGAGACAAAACACTAATACTGATTCATGGCTGGGGCATGAGTGGCCGGGCGTGGGACGGTGTTCTTATCCCGCTTTTGGATTCGGGTCTGCGGGTTATTACCATTGATCATCGCGGTTGCGGTCGCTCTGACCATGACTTTGCAGATTTAAGTATTGATGCGATTGCATCCGATGTCGTCGCGCTGATCGATTCACTGTCGCTGAAGTCGGTTTACCTCAATGGTTGGTCTTTGGGCGGTGCAGTGGCCACCCGAGCAGCCCATTCGTTAGGGGCGCGCTGTGCGGCGTTAATACTTACCGCGGGTGCCAGTCCTATTTATACCCAAAAACCTGACCTGCCTTTAGGGGGGAATGCTGAGGATGTGGCAGGAATTGTGGAGGCAATGAATGCCGATCGCGTGACCTTTTTGGCGGGCCTAGCTCATGCGGTCACGGCAAAGCCTGTTTCTGATGCCTTACTTACTTGGATGGGTGACACCTTTATCGGCTCGGCGGCGCGCGCCTCTGCAACCTTGGGTGAGCTGGCACATCTTGATCAACGCGACATTATGGCTGAGCTGGATCTTCCTATCCTGTCGTATATATGCGGGCAAGATGGCTTTGTTGCTCCCGAAATATCCCGGTGGGTGGCAGATAACCATCCGCGGGCCGAAGGTGTGGATTTACCTGAGAGTGGTCACGCGCCGTTTATCGAAGAACGTGAGGCCTATCTCGAAAGTTTGATTCGCTTCGTTCAATCACATTAGATCAGGGAGTTTTAATGACTAAGCAAGTAGATTTTGGATTGTGGTACGACTTTCGTAACCCCAAACCCTGGCAAATTGATTTTGAGGTTTTTTATCAAGAGCGATTGGATCAAATTGTAGCTGCCGAAGGCATGGGCTTCGATTCAGTTTGGTTAACGGAACACCACTTTTGCGACGATGGCTACACACCGTCGCCACTGATGATTCACGCGGCCATTGGAGCAAGAACTCAGCATATGAAGTTGGGCACCAATCTGATGTTGCTGCCCATCGCCGACCCCGTTCGCATTGCTGAATACGCTGCAACGCTCTCACTGA
>QXYP01000146.1:3253-4553 GCA_009886815.1 Halieaceae bacterium | reverse complement strand
CCAGTTCCAGTTCCAGTTCCAGTCCCAGTTCCAGTTCCAGTTCCAGTGCCGATCCTAGCTACAGGTTAAGTCGCCGCAAAAATTGTAGATCGGTGCCGAGGGCTACGTCCTCAATAATTCACAGCGCGCCTCCTACCGGTTGCGCCCAGAGGGTTTATCGCTGCCGTCGTCGTCTCAGGGCAATTGCTATACCGGGTTCGCGATGATGGCCCGTCCTAAGCCTTTCGCTTTAAAGCGCTACTGCCATTGCCTATAGCACAGTTGCTAGTGGCTGCGTTTACCGTTTGCCCTTTCTACCACGTCGTTGAGTGTTGCGATTTAACCCTTTAGCCCGGTGGGGCGGTTTGATAGTGCTCATGGGGTGGCGAATAAACTCTCGATCATCGCGACAATGTCCCTATTGCTGTCGTGCGACTGGAGTTGCACTTTTCGAATGGCCAACGCTACATGTTTTGGCAGCGGAAGAGCCCTTTTTGGTCGGTCCCAGGACTGATTAAGCCTCAATATAGATATAAGTTATTGTTTTATATTAAAATTCATCGACCCAAGGCCGTTCTCCTGTTTTTAGCACTCTTTTTGCTAGAGTGCTAAAAAGGCCCTTGAAATCCCTTTTCTAGTCCCCACATATGAGACAGAGGCCCGTTGTGGGTCCCAGATAACGATATCGTCAACTTGTGGAGATCAACCCATGAACATCCGTCCGTTGTATGACCGCGTGGTCATTCGTCGCAAGGAAGAAGAGGCAACCAGTGCAGGTGGCATCGTGCTACCCGGTTCTGCCCAGGAAAAGCCCAATGAAGGTGAAGTCGTCGCCGTAGGTGATGGCAAAGTGCTGGATAACGGTGAGCAACGCGCGCTGGCTGTGAAGGTCGGTGACAAGGTTGTGTTTGGTCAATATGCCGGCAGTAACAAGGTCGAGATCGACGGTGAGGAGCTAATCCTCATGGCCGAGAGCGAGATCTTCGCCGTCGTTGAGTAAACGCTAAACACGAATTTGAGAGAAAGGAATTAAACATGGCTGGTAAAGACGTACATTTTGGCGATTCCGCCCGCAGGCAGATGCTTGACGGCGTGAACATACTCGCCGATGCCGTAAAGGCAACTCTGGGCCCTAAGGGCCGCAACGTCATTCTTGAGAAATCATTTGGTGCTCCCACTGTTACTAAAGACGGTGTGTCTGTGGCCAAAGAAATTGAGCTCAAGTGTAGATTTGAAAACATGGGTGCTCAGATGGTGAAGGAAGTCGCTTCACAAGCGTCTGACGCAGCCGGTGACGGCACCACCACAGCTACAGTTCTGG
>QXYP01000146.1:1593-3243 GCA_009886815.1 Halieaceae bacterium | reverse complement strand
CATGGATCTGAAGCGTGGCATCGACAAAGCCGTAGCGGCTGCTGTTGATGCCGTTCAAGCCATGAGCACGCCTTGCGAAGACAACAAGGCAATCGCTCAGGTCGGCACGATCTCTGCCAACAGTGATGACTCGGTAGGCCAGATCATTGCCGAAGCCATGGAGAAAGTGGGTAAGGAAGGCGTTATCACTGTCGAGGAAGGCTCAGGCCTTGAGAACGAGCTCGACGTGGTAGAGGGCATGCAGTTTGACCGCGGTTACCTGTCTCCTTACTTCATCAACAATCAGGAAAACATGCAGGCAGAGGTCGACGACCCCTTCATTTTGTTGGTGGACAAGAAGATCTCAAACATTCGTGAATTGCTGCCCGTTCTTGAGCAGGTCGCCAAGGCTTCCAAGCCCCTGGTTATCGTTGCTGAAGACGTAGAAGGCGAAGCGTTAGCGACCCTCGTTGTGAATAACATGCGCGGCATCGTAAAAGTTGCAGCCTGTAAGGCGCCGGGCTTTGGTGATCGTCGTAAAGCCATGCTGCAGGATATTGCGATCCTGACTGGCGGTACCGTCATTTCTGAGGAAGTGGGTCTCGATCTTGAGGCTGCATCTTTGGAGCACCTCGGTACAGCGAAGCGCATTACTATGGATAAGGACAATTCTACGATTGTCGATGGTGCAGGTGATGGCGAAGCCATTAAAGCCCGCGTCAATGAGATTCGCGTCCAGATCGAAAACACCAGCTCTGATTACGATCGCGAGAAGTTGCAAGAGCGTGTTGCCAAGCTTGCCGGTGGCGTTGCTGTCATCAAAGTAGGTGCCGCGACTGAGATCGAAATGAAAGAGAAGAAGGCGCGTGTAGAAGACGCATTACATGCAACCCGTGCAGCCGTCGAAGAAGGCGTTGTTGCGGGTGGTGGTGTTGCTCTTGTCCGCGCTATTGGCCAGATCGAAGGACTGACGGGCGACAATGAAGACCAGAACATTGGTATTGCGGCTGCGCTGCGCGCCATGGAAGGGCCTTTGCGTCAGATCGTTGCCAATGCCGGCGACGAAGCTTCGGTTGTTCTCGACAAAGTACGTCAGGCTGAAGGTAATGTGGGTTACAACGCGGCGACAGGTGAATATGGCGACATGATTGCCATGGGTATCCTTGATCCCGCCAAAGTAACGCGCACTGCGCTTCAAGCTGCGGGCTCTGTTGCCGGTCTTATGATCACTACTGAGGTTATGATCGCTGAGTCTCCGAAGGATGACGCTGCGGCTCCTGCAATGCCTGATATGGGCGGCATGGGCGGTATGGGCGGCATGATGTAATCATCGACTACGATAAAAAAACCCGGCTCAGGCCGGGTTTTTTTATGGCTGTTAAGAAAGACTTTAGTGGGTTGAGTCCTTGCCCATTTTTTGGGGCACATGAATAATTTGAGGTGTGACTTAACCTAGGGTCGCAGAAAAAATCCTGCAGCGTCGGCTGTGACTACCGCGGTTAAGGCAGCGTTAGCAACACTCCGGTGCCGACTGATCGGGTTTTTGCTGAAGATCTGCTCCGGCGTCTATCGAGGATTGTGGGTACTGAGATGAGTGATGCTGGTACCTAAGCTGATCGAAAGCCCTGAGTAGGGTGAGGTGAGCAGCCCTGCCCGCGATTGCTGTTCCCC
>QXYP01000146.1:0-1583 GCA_009886815.1 Halieaceae bacterium | reverse complement strand
CAAGCCGAGCGAAAGCCCTGAGTAGGGTGAGGCGAGCTGCCCGCGATTGCTGTTCCCCAGGGCCTTGTTTTTTAGCTATGCTGTCATTCAAATAAGAAATTGAGGGTTCTTCTATGCTGCTTTTGGTAGCTGGTGTACTGCTTTGGTCTGTCGCGCATTTATTTAAGCGCCTTGCTCCGGACGCGAGAGCCGCTATGGGTGGAGCCGGTCGAGGAATCATGAGTATTGCGATCCTCGCCTCCATGGCACTCATGTATTTGGGTTACTCCCATGCTGAAAGCGATTTTTATTGGGGACGCACCCCGGGATCGGTGGGGATTAACAATTTACTGATGCTCCTAGCGATTTACTTAATGGTTGCTGCAGCAACCAAGAGTTGGATAACCGCTAGTATTCGCCACCCCCAATTAACAGCTATCAAAAGCTGGTCTCTAGGCCATCTTTTGGTCAATGGCGATAGCGCTTCGATAGTGTTGTTTGGTGGATTGCTGGCTTGGGCCATCATCAGCGTTGTTATTATCAATAAGCAAGACGGCAAACCGCCATTATCGGTTCAAACCTCTGCCGGTCGGGAAGTGATGACCGGGCTGTCAGCGGTGCTCGCGTTTGGTGGGGTCGCCTTTATCCATATCTCTATGGGTTATCCCGTATTTGGCTAACGAGCATTACCGCTGCCTCAGCGGCAAGGGAGTGAGTTGGCAAAACCCCTTGCTTTGTCTCGCATGGGCAAAATCTGTGCGCAAATCTTGTGTTTTTTCCATCGAACTAGCGGCTCAGCCCACTTACGCGATATTGCTATTGGTCGTAGCAACTTTACGCGGCGACGCCTATAATTAGGCAGCGCCAAACCGGCGGTTTGGCATTTTTGATCTGCTTTTATATGAACAAATAGGAGAACAACCCATGAATGAACTCCATTTCCTTGGCTACTACTTCCACGTGCTGGCCGGTATTGTTTGGATTGGTATGTTGTACTACTTCAACTTTGTTCAAACCGAATACTTTAAAGAGGCAGAAGCCGGTGCCAAGGCCGATGCTATGGCAAAGTTGGCGCCCAGAGCACTTTGGTGGTTCCGATGGGGTGCGCTAATTACCTTCCTAACCGGTGCTTACTTGTTTCATAAGCTGGGCGCTTTTGGCGTGGCAATGCCCGCGATCTGGATGGGCGCACTGGCGGGCACACTGATGTTTTTGAATGTTTGGCTCATTATTTGGCCCAAGCAGCAAATTGTCCTGGGTATGAAAGAAGGTGATGGACCCGCAGCAGCCGCAAAGGCTGGCCTTGCCAGTCGAACCAATACCTTGCTCTCAGGTCCCATGTTATTGGGCATGCTGGGTTCCGGTAAGCTGGCCCTAGGTGGAACGGATACTGGGCTGTATGCCGCCATGGGGTTGATTGTGATTCTTGAGGCGAACGCTCTGTTTGGTGGGCAAGGGCCCATGAAGTCAGTAATCGGTGTGATTCATTGCTCCCTCGCCCTGGCGCTGGTTATTTGGGGATTATTGAACTACGTCTAAACGTTTTTTTGTTGTGAGAAAAGCAGCCTTTTGGGCTGCTTTTTTTATGTGAGGACCATCATGTG
>QXYP01000145.1 GCA_009886815.1 Halieaceae bacterium | reverse complement strand
GGGTATCAATTTGTGCTGAGAGGCCAGGGGTGTCGGAGCTCCATGTGAGGGCCGCCCAATGGAGCGCAATCAATAACACGAGTAGCTGTTTGTGCATCTTCAATCTCAACCAATGGCTATTCGCCATACAAGGTATGGCAACGGTGCTTATTAACCCTAAATATAAAGGTTAAAGCGATTATGCGTGTTGATTTGTAGCCGTAAAACGACCGCTGCGGCAGGGAGTAAGGTAAAAAATAAAAAGTGGGTGGCGTCGTTAAAGAAAAGGGGGCTTAGGCCCCCTTGAAGACAACGTGATCAATGGGTGCTTTAAGACTTATCCCACTGCGCGAATAAAAACACGTATACGGTGAGGCAAAGGTTAATCACTATCTGAACCAGTGATAACGCCATCATCCAACCCGGTGGATCAATTGTTTCGCCAATAGGCAGGTTTGCTGACGTCAGCATTCTCGCTGCCGATTCAGAGCCATCAGCCGCCATACCGCTCAGCGTGGTGAGCATCATGAAAAATGCATTTTGAGACGCCGTGGTGAAGAACGTGAGCATAATGACGCCAATGAGTGCAGAAACCATGGCGGCGCCACGGATAGCAGTGGAAAAGTTTCTGAACAAGTAAGCAACGACGACCACACACAACGGCATTAACACCCCACATAAAAACAGCGTGGAGAAAATTGACCGATTTGTTCCTATCAAACCAAACACTTCGACTTCAGACATTTTGAACCCCCTAGTTTTATTATTAACGGTGCACTTCACCCTATGGCCCTGAGTCGCCTATTGCAACGTGCGGTTTGAGACTCGCAACGCGTTTTCAAAGAAAATTTGCGTGGACCACCGCCTTAGGCTTGTTGCATGAGCCGTTCGCCAAGGCGATAGCCACTACTTTGCTCAGTACTTGGGCTAATGCCTAGGCCTTGTTACACTGCGCGCCGTTCAGGAAGGAAGAAGTCGGCCTAGTGCCGGTGCCGAAGGAGCAACCGCCCCGGTAATCTCTCAGGCAAAAGGACCTCCTGCACTTCATACTCTGGAGAGAGGCGCATCAGCGCACGCCGACGGGATAACGATCTCAGGCTACAGGACAGAGGGGGCATCGAACGTCGTGCAATGGGCACGTGACGTCGATGCCGGGTTGACCCCGGTTTACGGGGGATCTCATGAGCAATCTCAAACAATTGCCACTGCATGCTATGCACCAAGCCGCTGGCGCAAAATTTGTGGCCTTCGCGGGTTATGACATGCCGGTGCAATATGCCGCAGGTGTTATGGCCGAGCATTTACACACTCGGCAAAAAGCCGGTCTGTTTGACGTGAGTCATATGGGGCAGCTAAGGCTCCCGCTAGCGGCTACCGATGTGCTTGAGTCACTACTGCCCGCAGATATTCGCGGGTTGCCTTTGGGCCGCCAGTGTTACAGCGTGCTCACGACGGCTTCTGGCGGTGTTTTAGATGATCTTATGATCGCCAGGCGGGCAGACGACTATTACTTGGTCGTCAATGCGTCGCGACGAGATGAAGATCTCCAACATTTAAATCAGCACGTTAAGGGACTTGTCTCAGTTGATGATCGTGCGTTGCTTGCTCTACAAGGGCCTTCTGCTGAAGCCGTGCTAGCGCCAACGATTCCCGAAGTTCTTCAAATGCGCTTTATGGATGTTGCTGTCATACCATGGCAGGGCCATGACCTTTGGATCTCTCGATCGGGCTATACCGGCGAGGATGGGTTTGAAATTTCGATATCGTGTACTGCGGCTGAAGCATTTGTGCACACCCTGCTAAAAAATGACGACGTAGCACTGTGTGGTCTGGGCGCAAGAGACAGCCTTCGTATGGAGGCCGGCATGCCGCTTTACGGTCACGAGCTCACCGAGGACATCTCGCCTATCGAGGCCGGTCTCCCTTGGGTTATTCATCGTTCACGACGGGCCAACGGTAAAAGTGCTGGGGGGTTTCTAGGCGCCGATCGAATTTTACGTGAGCTGGAGCAGGGGGCAGCTCGACGTCACATTGGTTTAAGGCCTCAAGGTCGCGCGCCTATGCGCGATGGCGTTTTACTGTACGACAACCCCAATAACGGCCCTTCTGTTGGCTTCATCACCTCTGGGGGTTTCAGCCCGTCAAATCGCGCACCT
The DNA here is from genome assembly GCA_009886815.1 of Halieaceae bacterium. Taxonomy (GTDB): domain Bacteria; phylum Pseudomonadota; class Gammaproteobacteria; order Pseudomonadales; family Halieaceae; genus Luminiphilus. The sequence goes on along the minus strand of QXYP01000145.1, from coordinate 2,250 downwards.
ATTGCCATGGCGCTTGTTAAATCAGAGCTCGACTCCAGCGCCCCCATTTTTGCCGAGGTGCGCGGAAAACGGCTTGAAGCACAACAAGTCGCGCCGCTATTTCATTCGCCCAATTACAAGCGTTAATACAAGGAACCAAATTGTCATGGCTTTCACGCCCACCGACTACGACCCCTACGACTTCGCCAACCGACGACATATTGGCCCGTCACCCAGCGAAATGGCCAGTATGCTCGAGGTGCTCGGTGTCACCGATCTTGAAGAGCTGATCGAGCAAACCATTCCCGCTAACCTGCGCCAATCCCAACCACTCAATTTTGAAGCGCCGCTGTCTGAGCGTGAACTGATCTTTAAAATGCGGCAGGTGGCGGCCAAAAATAAAGTCTTTACCACCATGATTGGCCAGGGCTTCTATGGCACCGTCTGCCCGCCGGCAATTCAACGCAATATTTTAGAGAATCCCGCTTGGTACACGGCTTATACACCGTACCAGCCTGAAATTTCCCAGGGCCGATTAGAAGCCTTATTGAATTTTCAGACGGTGGTCTCTGACCTGACCGGGCTAGAAGTTGCCAATGCGTCGTTGCTCGATGAAGCAACTGCAGCGGCCGAGGCCATGGTTATGGCCCAGCGCGTGGCTAAGTCTAAAGCCCGTGGATTTTTTATCGACGAGAACTGTCATCCACAAAATATTGCGGTCATGAAAACCCGCGCTGAACCCCTCGATATCGACATTATTGTTGGGGCTCCCGAAGAGCTCGATGCCAGCGCTGTTTTTGGCGGTATATTCCAATACCCCGGAACCTACGGGCATATTCAGGACTTTTCGCCACAGGCCGAACTGTTACAAGGGGCCAAGGCCATCACGATTATCATTGCCGACCCTCTGGCACTGACCTTACTTAAAGAACCTGCCGCCATGGGTGCCGATATTGCCGTGGGGTCCACCCAGCGATTTGGCGTGCCCATGGGTTGCGGTGGTCCATCAGCGGCCTACATGGCTTGCAAAGCTGCCTACAAGCGCAGCATGCCGGGAAGAATCGTGGGTGTATCGATCGACGCCCAAGGAAATACGGCCTATCGACTGTCCCTGCAGACCCGGGAGCAGCATATTCGGCGCGAGAAGGCGACGTCTAATGTCTGCACTGCCCAGGCGCTGTTAGCCAATATCGCCAGTTTTTATGCGGTGTTTCATGGTCCGGAAGGGCTCAAAGCCATTGCTGAAACAGTGCACTGTAAAACCGCTTGTGTGGCGCGGGGGCTGGAGGCCCACGGCTTCGCTGTTGAGCCTTCTACGTTCTTTGACACCATCACCGTTGAGGTGGGTGCGTTTCAGGGCACGATCATCGACGCCGCCCGTCGCGAACGTATAAACCTACGCAAGGTCGGTGGCACTCGGGTAGGCATTTCCCTTGATGAGAGCACGCTGACCCATGTCATTGAGCGCTTGTGGCGGGCTTTTGGCATTCACGACCGAGACACCGAGCTCACCCGTGACTATCGTCTTAATGACGCACTGCTGCGCCAAACCCCGTATTTAACGCACCCCATTTTTCACCTCAACCGGGCTGAAACAGAAATGATGCGCTACATGCGGCGCTTGGCTGATCGTGACCTTGCTTTAGATCGGGCAATGATTCCTTTGGGCTCCTGCACCATGAAGCTCAACGCCGCCGCGGAGATGCTGCCCATTACCTGGCCTGAATTTGCCAACATACACCCCTTTGCACCGGCGGATCAGACTCAGGGTTACGCTGAACTCACCAAAGATCTCAGCGCCAAGCTCTGTGAAATTACGGGATACGACGCCATGAGTCTCCAGCCCAACTCGGGCGCTCAGGGCGAGTATGCGGGCCTGCTCACCATTCGCGCCTATCATCGGGCGCGGGGTGATACTGAGCGCAATATTTGCCTCATTCCTGTTTCAGCCCACGGTACCAACCCCGCCTCGGCGCAAATGGTGGGCCTTGACGTTGTTGTTGTCAGATCCGCTAAAAATGGTGATGTCGACGTGGACGACTTTCGTGCGAAAGCAGAAGCGGCGGGGTCTCGCCTAGCGGCCTGCATGATCACATACCCATCCACCCATGGTGTCTTTGAAGAAACGGTGACCGAGATCTGCGACATTACCCACCAGCATGGCGGTCAGGTGTATATCGATGGCGCCAATATGAACGCCATGGTGGGCCTGGTAAGACCGGGTGATATTGGCGGTGATGTGAGCCACCTGAATTTGCATAAGACCTTTTG
>QXYP01000144.1 GCA_009886815.1 Halieaceae bacterium | reverse complement strand
CTTCATAGCCAACCTCTTTGAAATACATTTCGGCCGTCTCCAGCACGGCGTGACGCCGCAGCGCTTTTTGTTCGCTGCTTCGCGCTCTGTGATTTATAGCAATGGCTGCATTCATGAGTGTCTCTACCCTGTGGTTTCTGGGGTTGCGGTGCCAACCTCGAGGCGAGCTTTAAAATATTAAATGACCGTCGGTCAACTATATAGCTGACCAGCGGTCATTACAACCTCTGGTGAGGTCTTTGACTTGGCTGCGGCGATGAAAGGGGGAGATCTATGGCCCACCGGCAGGCGCGAGCTGCGAGCAGGGCGTAAGACGGGCGCTATCTCAGGCATTGAGCTGTAAACGGCGGAAATGTAAAACCTGTATGTGTCTTTTTACTAAACCTCACCTGCGCGAGCCGGTGCTGCCGAAACATGATGTGCAAAAAGCGACACTTTGGGCTCTAAAGGCTGGCGCCCACGTCGTTTAGAAGTAACCTGACGGCACATTCATTAGAAGGCTCGATCGGCAGGAGAAAGGCCTGTAGATCTGAGAGCACAGGTAAATACATGGTGTATGCGAATAGAGAATTACTCATGAGAGTGGCAGGCCGCGCATTGTGGGCGACCTTCGTAGCGGGCAGCTTGGTCTTCAGCGTGTTCACGAACGCGGCTGGCGAACACAGTGACGCGCCGCCAACCCTGCCCGACCCCAGAACTACTTACTCACCCTACCTGCAAGACGCCTTTCCGAACCAAGTGTTTTTTGGCGATACCCACCTACACACCGCTTACTCTGCCGATGCCGGATTTTTTCTCAACCGCCTCACACCCGATGATTCTTTTCGGTGGGCGAGAGGAGAGACGGTTACCTCGTCTACCGGTGTCCCCTCAAAGATTGTTCGGCCCCTCGATTTTCTAGTGGTGAGTGATCATGCCGAGACCTTTGGGCTTGCCATTGCGATTCAGGAGAACCACCCCTCCTTGCTTAAAACAGAATGGGGTCGAAAATTACTCGAGCTCGCTGAACCCGATACACCCCAGGCGTGGGGAGAGGTTTACATTTACTGGGCGCAAGCCTTTATTGGTGAGGACGGGCCGCCTGAAATGGATCTGTCTTTTATGGAGGATATGTGGGACAACGCAACCGCGTCGGCCGAGCGTTATAACAGCCCAGGCTTATTCACCGCTTTTATTGGTTATGAATGGACTTCCGGACCCGCGGGTAACAATCTGCATCGTGTCGTGGTTTACCGCGGTGACAAAGAAGAGGCGGATCAGGTCGTACCCTTTAGCGCGTTAGAAAGTTCAGATCCAGAGCGACTCTGGGACTGGATGGAGGCCTATGAAGCCAGCACCGATGGTCGGGTGTTAGCCATTGCGCATAACGGAAACCTTTCCAATGGCCTCATGTTTGACGATGTGACGTTAACCGATCGTGAGCCGCTCGATGAGGATTATGCAAAAAGGCGTCAGGCGTGGGAGCCGCTTTACGAGGTAACTCAGATGAAGGGAGATGGTGAGGCCCACCCCAGTTTGAGCCCTGACGACGAGTTCGCTGACTATTTCACTTGGGATGTCGGCAGTTTTGGCCCGCAATTGAAGACGCCGGATATGTTGCCCAAAGAGTACGCGCGAGCAGCTTTCAAGCGCGGCATGCTCTATGAAAAATCCCTTGGTACGAATCCCTTTAAGTTTGGCATGATTGGCTCTACCGACTCCCATACTTCGCTGTCCACCACCGACGAAGCCAATTTTTTTGGCAAGATTGCGGCGGTTGAGCCGACGGCCGATCCGATCCGCTTTGACGAGATCATCACCGGGCGTCTGACCCCCGACGACCCTACCGATGACCAAACCCATGAACAGGCTTTGGCCGCTGGTTTGGCCGGCGTTTGGGCTAGAGATAACACGCGAGAAGCGCTGTGGGATGCGATGAAACGCAAGGAAGTTTTTGCAACGACCGGAACCCGCATGCGGGTGAGAGTGTTTGGTGGCTTTGACTATGTGCAAGAGGATTTGTACCGAAGTGACTTTGCCCGCTATGGATATGCCAATGGTGTGCCCATGGGCGGTGATCTTACTGCCGCCGTTGATGGCAAGGCACCAGCACTCCTCATCGCGGTTTTGAGAGATCCCGATGGCGCAAATCTTGATCGAATTCAGGTGGTCAAGGGCTGGACCAACGACGATGGCTCAGCGGCAGAGCAGGTCTATGATGTGAGCTGGTCAGGTGATCGGCAAAAAAATGCCGATGGCAAGGTACCAGCGGTAGGTAATACCGTGGATATCGAAACGGCGTCTTACTCCAACAGTATTGGCGCCCCGATTTTGAGCGGCTACTGGAAAGACCCTGACTTTGACCCAGACCAACATGCTTTTTACTACGTGCGCGTACTCGAGATCCCGACACCAAACTGGACGACTTATGACCATGTCTACCTGGGCGTCGATTTAGCGAAAAAAGCAGTGCCATATCAACAGGAGCGTGCCTACACGTCTCCCATTTGGTACACGCCTTAAGAGGGCCCGAATGCCCGATCCCGGGCCTCAGCGTCTAAAAGAAAACAAATGACGCTGGTAAACTTAGCTCTAGCGACATGGGAGCGACGCGCTAATCACACTTGGGCGGGTAGTGACACCCGCCCTGCAGCGCAAAAGGACACTCGGGGACAATAGATGGCAATCGATTTCGACAAGGAAATGGTCGGCACCGTAGAGGTGTCTGACAAAGATAAGCTCGATATGGAGGCGCTTACCGCTTGGTTTGAGGCCAACGTTGAGGGGTTTAAGGGCCCGATCAGCTACACCAAATTCAAAGGTGGCCAATCGAATCCGACCTATAAGATTGAGACGCCGTCCACCCATTACGTCCTTCGCCGTCAGCCGTTTGGCAAATTGCTCCCATCGGCGCACGCGGTTGACCGCGAATATGCAGTGATGACGGGTCTACACCCAACCGGTTTTCCCGTGCCCAAAACCTATGGCCTGTGCGAAGACTCTGCAGTACTAGGCTCCAAATTCTTGGTTATGAGCATGGCTGATGGTCGATCACTATGGAATGGCGCCCTCCCCGGTAGGGAACCTGACGAGCGCCGGGACATCTACAATTCGTTGATCGACACCCTAGCCGACATGCACCTCAACAAGCCCGATGAGATTGGTCTTGGGGACTATGGCAAACCGACCGATTATTGCGCTCGCCAGATTGGGCGCTGGTCTAAGCAATATAAGCTCTCGGAAACCGAGCATATGCCCAAAATGGAGCGGTTGATTGAATGGCTGCCTGAGACCATTCCGCCACAGCATGGAAGCTCTGTTGTTCACGGCGATTATCGCCTCGACAATGTGATTTATCACAAGACTGAGCCACGCATTATCGCGGTACTCGATTGGGAGCTGTCAACGCTTGGCGATCCAATTGCAGACTTTTCATATCTCATGCTCAACTGGCTGCAACCTGCTGAAGGCCGTGCGGGCCTGCTTGGTCTGAATCTCGAAGAACTGGGCATCCCGTCGGTGCAAGAGGCGGTTGATCGCTACGTTGCGCGCACTGGTTTCCCCATGCCGCCAATGGAGTGGTATTTTGCCTACAACCTCTTCCGCGCGGCTGGCATTACCCAGGGCATTAAGAAGCGCGTGCTTGACGGAACCGCTTCTTCGGCGCACGCAAAATCCATGAGCGATCGCGTCGCGCCTCTGGTAGATGCGGCTTACAATTTTGCGCTGCAGGCTGGAATGCCCGAGTAAGGCACCCCGATAAACCATTCGATCAGCAATATGAGCTCAGCGAAATCAGTGCGTCTACGAGGGGAGAAG
>QXYP01000143.1 GCA_009886815.1 Halieaceae bacterium | reverse complement strand
GAGGAAGGTCATGCCGCAACGCTCACCTTAGAGCAACGTCGCGAAGTGCTCGAGGAGTGCTGGGCTGACGGATCATTGCGTATGTTTGTTGGTACATTTCCTGAGGTTCTGGTGGATCCGGTGATGAACGAGGAGGTCACCGAGTTTGTTCGTGAAAAAATTCGCGTTCAAATTAACGATCCTGCAATGGCTGAAAAACTGATCCCTCGTGACCATGGCTATGGCCTAAAACGCGTGCCTCTAGAGAACGGGTACTACGAAGCCTTCAATCGATCAAATGTGCACTTGGTTGATATTAAGGCAACGCCGATTGAGAGATTTTCTGAGCAGGGCCTGATTGTCGGGGGCAAAGAATACCCACTTGATGCCCTGATCATGGCGACGGGATTTGATGCGGGTACGGGCACGTTGTCACGAATGGGCGTTGAGGGTCGTGATGGGCAGTCACTGACAGCGCTATGGCGTCAGGATATTCGCACAACCTTGGGCCTGCAGGTGCATGGATTTCCAAATCTCTTCCTGGTGGGTGGGCCACTGTCACCCATTGCAGCTTTTTGCAATGTTCAAACCTGCGCCCAACAGCAGGTGGACTGGGTGACGGCCGCTATTTTACACGTGATTGGCGCTGGTAAATCGACGATGGAACCCACCGCTGAACGCGAAGAAGAGTGGGTTCAGCACCATGATGAAGTGGCAAATGAAACGCTAATGATGACCATTGATTCCTGGTACACGGGCTCCAATATTGCCGGCAAACAGCGGCGTCTTCTTTCTTATATTGGGGGCGCACACGTTTACCGTGAGCTTTGTGATGATATTCAAGCGCAGGGTTATCCGGGGTTTGATATTCAATAAGTTTTTGTCGGGCTGAACAATAGCCTCGTTTGGAGAGCAATAACGATGACCTACGACCCCATGCAGGATGACCGCCTGGATATGCGCAACCGCGCACTTTTAGCGGGATTCGATGAGCCTATGTTATCTCAGACTGATGATGCGACAACTCGGGAGGAGGCATTAGCGGCGGCAAACACGCCAGAAGCCTTGGCTGTTGAGGAGGCCATGTCTGAGTTGTTGGGGGTTTTGGACAATGAAGACGTTATCCCTTCAGCGGGGCTGCGAATAACTCGTGAATCACTGGTATCACACCCCGACGGGAATACCATCAATGTACAAATTATTCGTCCGGATACCGATGAAATACTGCCCTGCGTTTATTATATCCACGGCGGGGGCATGGCCATTCTTTCTGCCCTCGATCCTAACTATCGGGCTTGGGGCAAAACCATAGCGCACCAGAATCTCTGTGTTGTTATGGTCGATTTCCGAAACTCCCTTCGCCCTTCATCAGTGCCAGAAGTGGCGCCATATCCTGCTGGTCTGAATGACTGTGTCTCTGGGTATAAGTGGGTCACGCAGCAGCTGGAAACCTTGGGCATTCATGGTGACCAGATCATGGTGGCAGGGGAGAGTGGCGGCGGCAACTTGGCGATTGCCACCACGATGCGTTTGATTGCTGAAGGGGTTCCGATTAAGCCGGTGGGCCTTTATGCGCTATGCCCCTACATTCTGGGCGCCTGGCCCGCCGACGCAGCGCCGTCGTCAAGCGAAAATGAGGGTGTGTTGATTAGTGTGGCCAACAATCATCCTACGATGGCTTACGGCATTGAGGCTTTTGAGGCTGGGGACCCGATGGCATGGCCTGGCTTTGCGACTGAGGCAGAGGTTGCGGATTTTCCTCCGACAATGATCAGCGTCAATGAATGCGACCCACTCAGAGATGAAGGCATTGCTTTCTACCGGCTGCTCCAACGTGCGGGTGTTTTAGCGCAGTGCAGACAAGCGATGGGTACCGTCCATGCTAACGAAATATTTGGTGCGTTCATGCCCGATATTTCGCGTATGACGGCCCGAGATATGGCGGGTTGGCTAACGGAATGTAGCTTGCCCAGGTAGTGTTATGTCGGTGTTACAGCGGCGGGCGGCGTGCTGTAGGGGATGGGCTGGCCTTCGCCCTATGAAGCAGCAATATAGGCCTGTCGCACGGCTTCAATGTGCCGTATAACCGCCGTCGACCACCAGCTCGCTGCCCGTCATATAGCGCGACTCATCTGACGCTAAAAAGAGCACCGCATTGGCAATATCAATAGCTTGGCCAAGATGACCCATTGGGATGGCGGCAATGATCCGTTGATGAAATTCCTCAGCCGCATCGCCCATGGCGGCGACGCCGGCGGCAACCATAGGGGTTTCGATAAAACCGGGATGAATTGAGTTGACGCGAATACCGTAGCCTGCCTGAGTACAGTGGAGTGCGGCTGATTTTGTCATGATGCGCACGGCACCTTTACTGGCGTTGTAGGCGATTAGCTGCGGATCACCAATGATACCTTCAATGGAGGAAATGTTGATGATTGATCCGCCGGGCTTGGTTATGAGTGGCAGACAGCTTTTCATTCCTAAAAACACGCCGTCGCTGTTCACGCTATTTACGGCGCGCCAGTCGGCGAGGGTGGTTTCCTCAATATTCCCTGAGAAAGCAACGCCGGCATTGTTGACGAGGATATCCAGAGAGTCACACTCTTTGGCAATCGCGTCATGCACGCGCAGCCAATCTGATTCCTCGGTGACATCATGATGGAGCGCTGTTGCCTTTCCCCCAACTTCACGAATGCTGTGAGCGACGCGTTCTGCCGAATCGTGGGAAATATCAGTGACAAAAACTCGCGCGCCTTCTTGGGCAAGGCGCAGGCTGCTAGCTTCTCCCAGGCCTGAGCCACCCCCGGTGACTAGAGCTGTTTTATTGGCGATGCGCATGCGTTGTGGCCCTCGGTAACACAATGTCTAAAGTAGCCATGCTGAGCTATAGGGCATAGGTTGTCACCACTACTTGCCACTTATTTGCGGTGCTATTATTTTTAGGCTTCTAAGCACATGCCTTTGGCTTGCCGTGGATGGATCTTCAGAGATGGTTTTTGTCTTTTACCAAAACGCAGTGCAGCGTGGGATATTTGCTACCGACGGGGCGTTGTGGGAACGGGTGTTGGCGAGCCAAACCTCTAGCACCCAACTTTTGGCGAATACCTCGTTAGGGTTGTTCTGAGTATGGCGCAGTCTGCTGTGCCATGTTTCAGCGGGGTGTACCTGTATTGGGTCTCGTTACTGAGTGTGCTGACCTTGGTTCTGCTTTTAGCAGGGTTGCACCAAAGCACAAGGCCAGAGGTTTGTGCGCGCGCGGGTTATGACCTTTGCCCTGACCTCCTTAAGGCTGAAATACGGATCAATAAGCATGTCTCCCGGTCTGTGGTAATGAGCATTTGTGGTGATGAGCGCAGTAATGCCTGTGCCATCCGAAGGGCTCGCTGGCAGCGGGCGACCTGTGAGGTGCATGTATTGCTTCCGGAGGACCCGAGCGTGCTGCGGCATGAGCTGAATCATTGCCGCGGATGGGAGCATCAAGGTGATTCCCACGACGCCTACAAGCAACCCTGGATACCTAATTGGAGGCTGGTTCGTATCCGGGGAGACCTAAACTAATGTCTTATGGTCATGGCGCTGGGTTAGCGAGGCCCCTGAGCAATGAGTTGACTGACCTCGCGGGTGAGGGGAATCTCAAATGAGACCGCTGACAGCACTAATGCGTCTTTAGAGCGGATCAGCCGCGCGTTGGCATAGACGGTATTGCTACCGACGGTGTAGGTGCCCACTACTACGGCGGTGGCTTCATGATTTTGGGCAAGGGCTTCTAAGTCACGCGAGAGCATGAGTTCACCTTGAGATGGATCAATCGTTAGCGCGTCGGCAAAGAGTGGCTCGGTAACCTGGTAACCATCGCTCACAAATTCTGTGCTGCAGTCCTGCCCCATGAGGCGTCCAAGCTGTGAAGATTGATTAAGTGCACTGAGGTCAGCAAAACTGACTACTAGCAGTGTGTCCTTGCGTTTATTGGTGTGCTTGGCGCGACGGATGAGTTTTGCACAGGCCGTTTCGACCTCTGCGCGAAGATCAATCGTCTCCTGCTGGGTTGAATAAATGCTTTGGCTTGCCGCGTTACCACCGTAGTAGTTGCTGCTGCAGGCTGAGAGCCCAGCGAACCCCAAGACAAGAACAAACGCTCTATGCAGTGGTAAAACCCGTTTTGACTGCTTGATGTTCATAAAACAACAGGCCCTCGGACCTTAATAGCTCCGCCGCCTTGATAAAGCCCGGCGTCGGCAGTGCGCAGGTAATAAATGGATGAATGGCTGTAAACGAGCCGCGCGTCCTGTTTGACACGGGTTGTTAAAATGATTTCTGTGTCCGGTGTCGGTGAGTCGGCATTCATGTACTGATAAAAATCGGCACCGATAGCGGCGGGTATGAGCAAGGCTGCGGGGTTCGACCAGGCTTCAATCGCATGGCCAATAATATAGGCCGACAGTACGGTAGTGGAGATAAAGCCAGGGGGGAGATTCAGCTGGCTGCGCGCTGCAAAATCGATAACTTCAATGTCGTACTCAACCCTTGCATCTTCTCCTGCGTCAAATAAAAGCGCGCCTTCGTTTAATAGGCCTTCCGCCAGAAAGTCGTGGTAAGCCCGATCAAACGCCGTCTCACCGTCGCTCCCTCGAGGGTTGAGTCGTAGTGAGGGCGCTTCGTCAAAGCGCGTTACCAGCAAGTGGGCTTCGTTGTGGGCAATGAGCTGCCAGTGTGCGCTGGCCTGAAGCTGCTGCTGATAGATTTGAGGAAACTGTGTGCCGATGGGGTAATCGGCGGTGCGATTGCCCTGTGCGAAATGCTGACAGCCGGCCAATAGTAAAAAGCCGATCAACGCGACCGCTTTGCCGGAGGTTCCGTTGAAGGTGCAAGGCATGTCCTGCTCCACATTACATGTTGGCTAAAACCCAGATCTAATGTGATTAGCGGCCCGTTTTCAGAAAACTTGAGGCCAACATGCAATAAACGCACTCCGTACTTTTAGGTCATGCTAGAAGCGTTTTTCACGCCGCTTTTTCCCTAGGGGAGGTTCTGAGAGGCACTGCTTTAACACGGGTCTGAGCAAACTATGATATTCATTTAAGATATCATATTGCCGATATTAATAAGGGAAGGGCTATAAAAGCGGCGCCAATGGCTACGGTCAGTAAGTCGGAAGCTGAATTGCTCACAAAATTTCTCCTAAAAAAAGATGTTGTCGGTTTATTGTGAGGTCTTACGAGGGCTATTGCAGCTTAGACTACGTATCAGAGTTGTTAATATTCCATATTATGCATATAAAATAATTAATACATTCTTTATATTTATATATTGATGTTTTTCAGGGACCTGCTGAGATACACCAGCGTTGCTTTTGATGAGGCTGGGTTTACCACTAGGGCTAGGACTGGAGCCGCGAGGGTTAACGCTTGGGTGACGCACAACACGACAGAATATAGACGATATTGAGCTAGTTAGAATATCCCTGCGTAAGGTAGGGGTAAGCCATTTAAACTTGGAGTTTTAGAATGACCCAGCACACTTCTCGAAGAACATTTATCAAAGGCGCTGCCGCTGCTTCATCAGCATTACTGATAGCGAGGTTCGCACATGCCCAGGGTGCCATAGTGGCTGCAGACGATCCGACTGCTACAGCATTAGGTTACGTAGCCGACCACACCACCGTGGATACGGCGAAATGGGCGAAAAAGGCCGGTCCCGGCGGGGCAGCACAGCAGTGCACCAGTTGCGCTATCTACCAGGCGATTGACGAGGAGTATGGAGCCTGTCCTATTTTCGCTGGCAAGCGGGTACACGCCGCTGGCTGGTGTAATAGCTGGCTGCAGAAATAAAACCTGAATGTCGCTAAGGGGTTGCCGGTAGCCCAGAAAGCTCCCGGCCTCTCCCTACAATACCGGCTGCGAGCGCTTCAATGTGCGCAGGTCCCACCTCACAGCAGCCGCCTAGAATAGACGCGCCAAGGTCTAACCACTGCAGCGCCATTTCGGTATATACGGCAGGTGTTAGCTCTTCTCTAGCCGACAGAACATCGACCGTGCCCCCAGGTTTCAATGCTGTGATGGAATGAAAGCCATTCGCATAGGCACCAAATGTTTGGGTGGCAAGGGCGAGTAGGGGCAAGCCTTGATCAATCGCCTCGGGCACTGAACAGTTGAGTATGATGGACAGCGGCTTAAGGGGTACACAGACACGCAACGCGTCCTCCAGTAATTCTCCAGAGCGCAGGCGAGTGCCGTCTTCATCTTGAACCGTGAATGCGAGGTGTACACCGGTGTCTGCCTCCTGCGCTGCTAGAAGCACCGCCTCACCCTCGGCTATAGAGCTCAATGTCTCTGCCAGGAATCCATCTACATGGTAGCGTTGCAATTCCATGAGCTCTTTGTATTCATCCTTCATCTGCTCGGGGCTAAGAGGGCTTTGCTGCAGATAAGAGGCCGTGAGGGGTGGCAGTGACGCAACGATATCGATACCACTCAGTCCTGAGGCTTGAATGCCAGCACGTGCCAGATCTCCGGCATGCTTTAGTAGCTCGGGTAGATCAGGCAGTGCAGATCCCATTTGCAGCCGATGGCGGGTGACTGAATAAGTATTGAGGCAAATAACCCTAGCGCCTGCGAGGCAAAAATCCCGATGTACATTCGCCACAAGCTCGGGCTCATCCATCATGACCTGCAGTGACCACAGTGGATGTGGCTTTGCCGCGCTACTGCGACGAATAAGTTCTTGTCCCATGCCCCCGTCTAGAAGCGTGATAGCAGTTGTCATGTTGTTAATCTCTTTTGTAGGGTTAAATAGAATTTTCAGGGGTTAGCTTGTACGAACCCGTCGATCAAGGCTACCAGTGTATCGGGGATGTCTTCCTGACAAAAATGCCCAACGCCCTCAACATCAACGATTGGGGCAGTGGGAAATAAACCTCGAAAGTCGCTGATGGCATGGTCCTTAGCAATGCCAAAGTCTTTGTCACCAGATACCAGCATGGCGGGTTTGCGTCGCATAGCCTCTATATCGCCCTGTTCCAGAGTCTCCCGTACAAAGGCTAGAAATCGTCCTTCATGAATATCCAGTGGGAAATTGATGGCACCAATACAGCTGGCTCTGTCGGGAAAGGGCGCTGAATAGGCGCGTATCCAAGTGTCAGAAACGCCACTAGAGTTCTGGAAGCCAATAATCTTCATAACAGAAAGGACTGTGCTCCCCATTTCCCCCAAAATACCCTCTAGAGTGCCATTGTTGGCGTGTTTCGCTATCCATTGGAACCAAGGGGTTTTACCGCCACTCGCCTGACCCCCGCCATATCCGAGCACGGTATTCATCAAAAAGAGTCTTTGCACCTTTTCAGGGTTTCGTGCTGTAAACGCGCCTGTAATTGGGCCGCCCCAATCTTGCCCTACGAAAGTGATGTCCGTGAGATTCAGTTCGTCGACAAGAGATTCTAAGTTCTCTACGTGAGAGCGTAATGTGTATTCTCTGTCTTGAGGTGTAGCTGATTTGCCAAACCCCATGTGGTCGGGAACGATCACACGATACTTTTTGGCCAAGCCGGGAATCATGTTTCGGTACAGGTAACCCCAGGTCGGCTCTCCATGAAGCAAGACCAAAGCTTCTCCGTCGCGTGGCCCCTCATCAACGTAGTGCTGTTCGAAGCCCGCCGCAGTTGAAAAGTGGGGCATAAATGGCCAAGTACCGTCAAAATTTTCGTCTGCAGGGATCAAAATTTGCGCGCCTTGAGATTGGGGTTTGAAGTGTCAGCTTGCCAGCTTAAAACCATGGGTTTTGGGGCGAGGTATATGCCGTTTCCATGCCTATTGGCGCTTGTACCCAACCCTGTCATGGCCTAGTGTAACCGCAAAATTGGGTTTGGATGAGTAGCATGGCGGCGGTTTATTTTGCGGGGAAAAAAGCGATTATCACCGGGGCAGGTGATGGCATTGGGCGAGCACTTGCCCAGCAGCTCAATGCGGTGGGCTGCGAATTGTGGCTATGCGATATCGACTCGGACCGCTTGGACGCGACGGTGGGAACCCTCGATGAACTGAAAGCGGCGGTGCATACCCACCTCGTTGACTGCGGTAATCACGATGCCATTGTAGATTGGGGGCGGGTAGTGGCTGCTGAAACCAGCAGTGTCGATGCTGTTTTTAACAACGCGGGCGTCGCCTATGGTGCACCTTTTGCCGACGCTAGCGAAGAAAGCTTTCAGTGGTTAATGGCCATTAACTATTGGGGTGTCGTTTGGTCAACCCGCGTTTTCTTGCCACTGCTGCAGGCCGCGCCGGTTGGCCATCTGGTCAATATATCGTCCATCTTTGGCATGATCGGTGTTGCGGGGCAAAGTGCTTACAACTCGGCCAAGTTTGCTGTGCGAGGCTTTACCGAAGCGCTGCAAGCAGAGTACCGAAACAGCTCAATTAAAGTGAGTTGTGTACACCCCGGCGGCGTGGCTACCAACATCGCCAGGCGTGCTCGTGCCGACGGAGAGTGGGCGCTCAGTAATGCCGATGAGCGAGATGCCCAATTTCGGCAGGTTGCAAAAACCAGCCCAGAGAAAGCGGCAGAGATTATTCTGCGGCGAGCGGCTGCAGGCACGCCTAGAATATTTGTGGGTTGGGACGCCCGCATCATGCATTGGCTGACTAAAGTATTTCCTACAAGCTATCATTTTTTCATACAACGTCTCGGGCAAAATGACGAGTCAAAATAAGATGGTTCCCAGGCGTTATTACTGGCTACTGCTAGCCTCTACCTTGTTGATGGCCTCGGGCTTTGTAGTTTCCAAGTTGTTCATTATCGATGGCATACATCCCCTCGTTCTTGTGGCCAGTCGCTTCACTTTGGCAGGGGCTTTGGCCGTCTGTTGGCTGCTATTGCGTCGACAGCTTGAGACGCCCAAAACCCTGAGGGATATGGGTGGTCTCCTGGTGGTGGGGACACTGCAAACCGCGGTGCTTTTTGGCACTGGCTTTATCGCCATGGGGCACCTGAGTGCGGCCACAATCTCGCTTTTGACGTTGACGATGCCTATCTGGGTGACGGCTATCTTGTCGCTGGTCACCCGAGAGCTGCCTCCACTTCGGCAATTGATTGCCCTTGCAGTGGGAATGTGCGGCGTTGCGCTAATCATTGGTTCTGGGGTCAATCAGGCAGGCATGGGCGAACTGCGTTGGTTTGCTTTGGCGTTAGTGGGGGCGGCTTGCTGGGCCTCGGCAACGGTATTTACTAAAACCGCTGGGTTGACGATAACGGGCTGGAGTCTCAATGCCTGGCAGATGTTAGTGGGGGGTGTTGAGGTGCTTATTATTGCAGTTGCTATGGATTTACCGGGTATTGAGTTGGTCTTAATGAATGACCTACTGTTGTTTGCCTGGTTGGTCGTTCCCGCGTCTATTTTGTCTTTTGGGTTTTGGTTTACTGCGCTTAAATTGGGTGGTGCTGCGGTCACCAGTGGCTACCTTTTTTTGATACCTCTATTTACAGCGCTCCTTTCAGTGCCGGTGTTAAACGCTACGTTTGCGCCCATGCAATTAGTGGGAGGTGTCGCCGTCGGTAGCGCCGTTTGGCTAATGTCTCGCGCTTCAATTTGATGTCAAAGCCCCATGGAGTGCTCTGCAGACTCTAATTCGCGGTAAACTATTAGATTAGCGTATTGTCTTGGAGTCTTAAATGGGTCGCGCCTATCAAAACCGCAAACTGTCGATGGCGAAAACCGCTGCTGTAAAGACGGCGGTTTATTCCCGTTACAGTCGTGAAATTTATGTGAGTGCAAAGGCGGGTGGTACAGACCCGGCAGCTAACTTATCGCTGCGCTCACTCATTGATCGAGCCAAAAAAGATCAGGTTCCCTCCCATGTGATAGATAAGGCAATTGCAAAGGCCGAGTCAGGTGTGGGCGAGGACTATCATGTTGCACGATATGAAGGGTTTGGCCCCGGTGGGACCATGCTGCTGGTTGAGTGTCTTACTGACAATGCCAACCGCACCATTGGTGATGTACGACCTGCGTTTACCAAAGGTAAGGGAAAAATGGGGACTCCTGGTACTGTCGCGCATATGTTTGATCATGCCGCGGTGTTTGTATTTCCCGGCGATGAAGATGAGGTGCTAGAGGCATTGTTGTTGGCCGACGTTGATGTCACCGATGTCGAGAGCGAGGAGGGCCTGTTGACGGTATTGTCGCCACATACTGAATATGCCAAGACGCGTAATACCCTGACAGAAGCATTCCCCAATGTTGATTTTGAAGTCGACGAGATTCAGTTTGTGCCAAAAGGTGAAACGCCCATCAGTGGCGACGAGCTTGAGCAATTTGAAAAATTACTGGGCCTTTTAAATGCCTGTGAAGACGTACAAAACATTTTTCATGACGCGAAAATTTAAGTGATGGTCTGAAAACGATGACCGCTCCCCAAGAACAATTACCCATACCACATGGAGTGAAGATAGGTTTCGGGTACTGCAGAGTGGTTCATTGATAGGCGCGGGCTTCTGATTAGCCTCCTATGAGATGCTGCTATGCACGCATCATCACAGGAGACCAGCGGCAGAAAAGGCCAAAATGCTAGTTAATCACTAACACTTTGCCAATCAGCAGAACCATCGAGCATATCCGTGACCCACTGATAGACAGGCACACCTCCGACTTCCCGATCAAATTGAGCCTGAATAAAAGTGTGGCTATTACCATCGGCAATTAGGCTACGGAAGCGCTCAGGGTGGGCCTCTTCAAGTGCGGCCATTTCAGCAATCAGTGCGGCTTCGAAGGCTTCACCACCAATACCAACGAAAACATCTGCGATGACAAAATCATTCTTGGTACTCATAAAGCCCATTCGTAAGTTCGGGTCTTCATTGAGCTGATAAATATGGTAGCCCGTTGTATGACCCTCTTCACTGATGCAGTCATCACAATCTTCAGGAATGAATCGAGCTGAGTTCCATTCTTCACTTAAAAAATCAACATAGCCGGGTTTCGTAACACCCACGCCTGAGTCATTAACGAGGTCAATTGGCGTATCGGGATAGAGCTTCCTCACCAAGGGCAGCATGTAGTCGGTGCCAAAACCACCTGCACTGTTTCCCGTCAGCAGTATTCGCGCGGGTGCAGGAAATGTCGATGCAATAACATCAATAGAAGCCGATAGGTTCTTCAGACCCCGGTGGTAGCGATCAATAACCCCATCATCATCTTCGTCATAGTCTATGTCGCCCGAACAGACCGAGCCATCGCACTAGGG
>QXYP01000142.1 GCA_009886815.1 Halieaceae bacterium | reverse complement strand
CCTGAGTACAAAGGCCGGTAACAGGACGCTAAGCTACGCCTTCAGCGGTATCCGTTCTTGGCCGCAGCCTTATCGAGCTAAAGTATCATTGCCGCATGGATAGCCCTTATTAGCCGGGGAGCAGTTGACGCTCCAGGCGTATTTTCGGAGGAAGAAATTTGTAAGCGGGCCGGGTTAGTCCCGTTGTCGGTAGAACCGCTGTAAGAGGTCGACAGCGCCCTCGGAGGGTGCCGTTTCCGGGCTGGCAGCCGCAGGTGACGCTAGAAACTCTTCAAAGTCCTGCAGCAGCTGGGCTTTTGCGCCTTCCATGATCGCAACACTGCGGCGTCTGCTTTGTTGCTCTCCAGCGGGTACCTGCATCAAGTTGCTCAGGGCCTGCCACAGTTCGGGAATGCCTTCACCATCGGTGGCGATGGTGCTGAAGACGCCGGGAGGGGTCGCCGTTGGCAGGCATTGCAATGACTGCTCGAGCAAAATTTTGGCGTTTTCAAGACCGGGTCGATCGGCTTTGTTCAATACAAAGGCATCTCCCTGCTCCGTGAGGCCCGCCTTGTTGGCCTGAAAGCTGTCTCCCCAGCCGGGGTTAAGAACTACTGCGACGCGATCTGCAAGATCCATGACCTCCAGCTCGACCTGCCCAATACCTAAGGTCTCAATGATCACCAGCGGCCAGCCAGCGGCATCCAGCACGTTGACTGAGGCTCGTGTTGCAGCCGCAATGCCCCCTTGGTACCCCCGGGAGGCCATGGAGCGAAAGAATACTTTTTGATCGAAGTGGCGGTAGTCCATCCGCACACGATCTCCTAGCAGTGCACCTCCGGTTAAAGATGAGCTGGGATCAACTGCGAGAATGGCGACAGCGCCATAATGATCTAGGGCATGGGGTAGCAGCGCGCTGATCAGTGATGACTTGCCGGCCCCGGGGGGCCCGGTGAATCCCAGTACGTGTGCGGCGGCGGGCTGCTGCAGGGCTCTCTGTTCAATAGCCAGCGCCTCTGGTCCACCCGATTCAACGGCCGAAATCGATTTGGCAAGTGCTCTGCGTGCGGTGAAACCGTCTGCCCAGTCAGCACTTGTGACGTCGCTCATGGTGCGGTGCTGAGCCCTGTGAGCCGATTGGCTGAATCGACAATGTCGGTCAACATGGATCCGGGGGGGAAAACCTCCAGTCCCTTTGCCTCGAGCTGCTTGCAGGCATGGGGTGGAATGGTCCCCCCGGCAAAGATCGGCATGTCTGGCGCGGCAGATTGCACCGCGTCAACGGCCCTCAGTGCTACATCGATGTGGCCACCTATATTCAGCCCCACCAAATCAACATCTTCGTCAATGGCTGCAGCAACAATTTCTGCTGTAGTCGCCATGCCAATCATGATCACTTCAAAACCCGCATCGCGGAGTGCCCGGGCGACAATGGTTGGGCCACGCCAGTGACCGTCCAATCCGGTTTTGGCCATTAGGATTCGCTTTGGCTTCACGTGATTACCTCCTCAACACTGAATCGGTGTGCGCCAGTCACCGAAGACTTCTCGGTATACATCGCCCACTTCGCCAAGAGTCGCTTCGGCTTCAAGACAGTCCATCATAACGGGCATAATATTATCGCTGCCTCGGCAAACACGCTCTAAGTCCTTGAGTGCCCTCATGGCTCCTTTCTCGTGTCGAGTCCGTTTAACTTCCTTGAGACGCTCCAGCGCCACGTCAAAAGCATCATCGGTGCCGATAAAACCGTCTATTTCAAAGGGGCTACTGTCATCATGCGCCATCGTCACGCCAACAATATTGGCCGCGCCACTTTCGGTTTGCATAAATTCTTTGTGCTGGTTTTCTTCCGCTTTTGCGTGAAGCCACCCTGAATCAAGGCAGGCCAGATAACCCCCTCGTGTTTGTATTTCTTCAAAAAAAGCCCAGGATTTTTCAACGAGTTGCGCGGTCAAAGTTTCGACATAATAAGATCCACCTAGGGGATCGGTGACATCGGTGAGCCCGGTCTCCTCCATGAGAATTTGCTGAATTCGAACCGACATCTGATGGGCGTGTTCGGACGGAATGGACAAGGCTTCATCGTAGCCCGACACACCGAGTGACTGCACACCACCCAGCACCGCACTGACAGCCATCAGGGCACCGCGGACCAGATTATTCATGGGCTGTTGATAGGCCATTTTTGAGCCTGCTGTTACGCAGTGAATTCTCAAATTCGCAACCCGCTCATCTTTGATGTCGTAGCGTTCTTTAAGCAGGTCGGACCACATAAGCCGTGCGGCTCGCATCTTGCACGCTTCCTCAAAGATTTTGATCGAGGCCCTGAAGCTAACGCCACCACAACCCCTAGCGGCAACTTCAAGGGGAATCCGCCCGCGCAACTGGATTTCGTCGAGGTATTCCACGGCATTAGCAAACAAACTTCCCAGCTCTTGATCCGGGGTAAGACCGGTATCGGCGCCGTTGTAGCCGGCAATTGATACAGGCACCCAGCGTGGGAGATGTTCTGTGCAGAATTCAATGATGTCGCCATTGAAGCGCAGCCCCGCATCGGTGGGGATCTGTTGTTTGGTGACGCACCCGAGATAAGTTAGGTTAAAGTCGCTCTGCCCCGTGCCGGCTAGCGTACTCAGGTCGTAACCTCTTTTTTTGGCAACGGCCCAGTAAGCGGCTAGCGCAAATGGCGCATGTTGTACCACCGCGCCGCCGGCATGGCCGAAGCTGGTGTCCATGGGTAGTCCGTCAAGACAGATGGCAGTGTCGCGCACACTTTGCATGACCGCGCCCGTCAGCCCGACATCTTCTCTGCGCGCGAGTACTTCTGGGTGGTCAACGTTGTAGCAGTGATCTGCCGTATTACGGTCGTGCTCCATGATGAAGCCGGTCTCGCCGTTTTTAAGCAAAAATTTGATGCGTTCATTCTCGTCTTCGGGCTTACCAAAGCCACTGAGCTGAAAAATACGCCAGGGTTTGGATCGATAGCCCGATGGATGAAAGCCTCTGTGATACGGGGCCTCGCCCGGCGCCACGTTGACGCGTTCGGCGTGTGAAGCGGGAATATCTTCTGCCGTGTAATAGGACTTAAGGGGAATATCTGAGCAAGCCTGCACCGTATCTTGTGGATCTTTTGGGCGCATGTTGTAAAACCTCTCCGGCACATTTTTTACTCAGCGTACTACATGTTTACTTTCGAGTATGCAATTGATACGTTGAGTACAACAACTCCAAAAAAATAAACATAGGGGTACGCTGTGTTTGGATACGACGCATCAACACTGGGCTTAACTGCGACTGAGCGGGTTCACATGGGGCGCCGAGCCGCCGAGACTCTCGGCGAAGAGGCCCAGCTTTTGGGGGCGCAGCGGGTTTTTCTTTTAGTCAGTACCACATTGCGTAACAGCACCAACGAGATTGCTGAAATTGAATCGGCTTTGGGTGCGCGTCTGGCACAGACCTATGATGGTATAGCCGCCCACGCCCCGCGAACTGACGTGTTAAAGGCGATTGAAGCTGCGCGATCAGTGGACGCAGATCTGATCATTACGGTGGGCGGGGGTTCTGTTACCGACGCAGGGAAAGTGATAGCGCTAGGT
This sequence comes from Halieaceae bacterium, assembly GCA_009886815.1. Classification (GTDB taxonomy): domain Bacteria; phylum Pseudomonadota; class Gammaproteobacteria; order Pseudomonadales; family Halieaceae; genus Luminiphilus. Next base: position 3,722 of record QXYP01000142.1, on the reverse strand, counting down.
CTCAAACACAACATCACCACTCACGAAGATTTTGAGGGGTTCTACGTATTCGTCGATGACAACGGCGACACCGTGGCACCGGTTTTTGAAGGTCCCGATATCCGCGTAATTTGCTGTCCAACAACGCTGTCTGGGGGTGAATTCAACACCATGGGCGGTGTGACCGATGACCATGAAAATAAGAAGCAGGGCTATACCCATCGTATGATGGCACCCGTAGCCATTGTCCTAGATCCAGCACTCACCGTACACACGCCAGAGTGGCTCTGGCATTCCACAGGCGTACGCGCGGTTGATCATGCTTTGGAATCTCTGAGCTCAAATCATTCGAGTTATTTTTGTGATGGCGTGGCGGAAAGCGCCCTTCGCTTGCTCAGCCAGGCAATGCCTGAAGTTAAAGCAGACCCGGCCAACCTTGACGCGCGCTTGCGCTGTCAAATAGGTGCCTGGCAGTCAATGATCCCAATTATTGGTGGGGTTCCGATGGGGGCTAGCCATGCTATTGGTCACGTTTTAGGTGGCACGGCCGATGTTCCTCATGGTTATTGCTCATGTGTTATGGCGCCGGCAGTCCTCGCATTTAACAAAACAGTCACTGGAGCTAAGCAAAATAAAATCAGCAACAGTTTTGGCCGGCCGGGTGACGATGCCAGCGCCGTTTTAGATGATTTTATTCGAGGTCTTGGTATGCCCCGCACGCTAGGAGAGGTGGGTGTTACTGATGACCAACTCGACCTGATCGCCGAGTACACCATGTTGGATTTTTGGTCGCGCACCAACCCCCGTGAAATAACGGGTCCCGCCGATGTGCGAAGTATCTTGGAACAGGTTCGCTAAACATGACAGCGGCGGTGAAACTTGCGCAAAGTAATCTCAAGCATGAGGTCACCGATTTCAAGCGCCGGCGTATCCGTGAGGAAGCCAGTCATCTGTTCTTTCAGCTAGGTTATGAAGGCACTACGCTTGATGCAATTGCCCAACGCCTCGACGTCACCAAACCCTTTCTCTATACCCACTATGCCAACAAAGCTGAGCTGCTATATGACATTTGCAGAACGGGTATTTTGCAATCTTTGGCCGCTATCGAGCCCATCCTCGACGACAGCACGGCGACCGCGACGGAACGGTTAGGCCGCCTGGTAGAAGCGGTTTTGGCGATTATTTTTGACTATCAAGAATTTATTGTTGTTTACGAGCGGGAAGAAAAAAATCTTGACGAAATGCAGGCTAGAGAAATTCGTGAGCACCGAAGTCTGTTCGATCACAAATTAGCCACGTTGCTAGAGCAAGGTCGAAGGACTGGAGAATTTGAGGTGTTCGACGCGGTACTCACTGCCAATACCATTGGTGGCATGATGACGTGGGTGGCCCTGTGGTATCGCGCGGGTGGTAAGCGCACCAGGCACCAAATTATTAGCCATACCCTTAGGATGGTGTTTTCGGCAGTGGGCGCGGCCCAGAAAGTCCAGAGCGATATTTTACCGCTGCGACATGAAGAGGGCGGTGTCAAAGGGGTAGGGAAACTATGAGTGCGCAAACATCAACTTCAGATCCGCGCATTCCTGGGCGCGATCATTGCGTAACACGCTATTTACTGCAGCGTTGGGCTGACGAAAAACCTGAGCAGGTTTTTGCGGTTTTTCAAGATGGCGAAGAGTGGACCTACAGAGATTTACTCACTCGCGTCCAGCAGTTGGCCGGTGGCTTTGCGCAAGTGGGGGTTGCCCGTGGTGATCATGTTGCGGTGTGGATGTTCGACGGCAAGGAGGCAATCCTTACTTTTTTTGCACTCAATTATTTAGGTGCCGTGTTTGTACCCCTGAATACAGCCTTCAAGGGTAAGGTGCTGGAGCATACGCTTAACCTCTCTGACGCCAAGATTTTGGTGGCCCACACACAACTTTTAGAACGCCTTGGAGAGGTGACCTGTCCCAACCTTAATCAGGTGGTGTGCTTGGGTGACGACTCGGTTCCTCAGGGTTACCAAGGCACGCCTTGGTCTGCAGTCAGTGACGCTAATGCGACGCCCCCGGAGCTTGAGCGGCCTATCGAACCTTGGGATACCCAATCCATTATTTTCACTTCGGGTACGACCGGCCCCTCAAAAGGGGTGTTGTCGTCATATCTGCACATCTTTACCAACGCAGGCCCTGAGAGCTGGCCATTCGTGACGGGTGAGGATCGCTTTCTGATCAATATGCCTATCTTTCATATTGGCGGTATGGGTGTGATTTTCGTGATGTTGGCGAGAGGCGGTTCCATTGCTGTTTCTGACGGCTTTTCAACGGACACGTTTTGGCCCTTTGTGCGTTCATCTAAAACGACGGTGGTGTTTTTGCTGGGTGTCATGAGTACGTTTTTGTTGAAGCAGCCGCCAGCGGATACCGACCAAGATCATGATGTGCGGCTGGTTTTTATAGTGCCTTTGACGGAAACCTGTGCAGACTTTAAGACACGTTTTGGGCCAGATGTTTACACCATTTTCAATATGACAGAGGTAAGTTCTCCCATTGTCTCTGAAGCGAATCCCACTAAGCGTGGCACTTGTGGTCGTAAACGCGACGGCGTCGATGTGCGACTGGTAGACGAACACGATTGCGAGGTGCCTGTCGGCGAAATCGGCGAAATGATCGTTCGCACCGACCGTCCATGGGGAATGAATTCGGGGTACTACAAGCAAAGCGATGCCACGGCAGAGGCTTGGCGTAACGGTTGGTTTCATACGGGAGATTGTTTTCGCGTTGATAACGACGGCTACTATTATTTTGTCGATCGCATGAAAGATGCCATCCGCAGACGAGGTGAGAATATTTCATCTTTTGAAGTTGAAGCCGAAGTTGTCGCCTATGAAGCTGTCCGAGAAGCTGCTGCCTATGCGGTACCCAGTGACGTGGGTGAAGATGAGGTCATGGTGGCGGTTGCACCAGTCGAGGGACAGGCTATCGATGCTGAAACGCTGGTGCGCTTTTTAGGTGAGCGTATGGCGCACTTCATGGTGCCCCGGTACATACGGATTCTTGACGAGCTGCCTAAAACGCCGTCATCAAAAGTGATGAAACATGTATTAAGAAACGAGGGTGTCACCAGCGATACCTGGGATAGAGCGGCCATTGGCCTACAGTTTAAACGCGAAACACTATCGGCCCAATAAGGGTTATAAATCTAAAGTTGTGAAGCGAGGAGTAATGCCCATGAAAATAAAAAAATATTTCCCCAGGTTTTTGGCGCTCAGCAGTGCGGCTGTTATGACAGCTCAGGCGTTGGCTCAACCCACCCTTGAAGAAGTGGTGGTGACGGCCTCAAAAAAAGATGTTTCGGTCACCGATCTAGCAGCGGCCGCAAATGTGATTGGCGGTGAGGACATTGTTCCCGGAGGCGTGCAGTCGGTACGCGACATGATTGTTGATGTGCCTAACCTCTCCATCGGTGATCAATTTGGTTTTGCCCGGGTATTCATGCGCGGCATTGGTATGACCAGTATTGATATTGGTGGTGAGGGCGCGGTTGCCTTTTTGCAAGACGGGGCCATTATTCCTCGACCGGCGGCCCAGTTGATGGGCATGTTTGATCTCGCCCAGCTTGAAGTATTACGCGGGCCTCAGGGGACGCTGTATGGGCGTGGCGCTACGGCCGGCGTTATTAATATGGTGACGGCGAAGCCCGGTAAGGATCTTGGCGGCTACATTCGTGCGACGGCGGGTAATTACGGCCTGCTCGATATT
>QXYP01000141.1 GCA_009886815.1 Halieaceae bacterium | reverse complement strand
CCTCCAAAAGTGCAAAAAGTCGCGGCGCCAACCACGCCTCCCCGGGCTTGGGAATGCCAGCATCAGATCGCACCTCACCATAAGGAGTAGCACTAGACAGCAGCTCCCCTCGCAGTGGATAACCTGAACTGACAGCCATGACAGAAGCGAGATATAAATTGTCACTCTCAGTGACCGCCATGGATGGAAACCCTAGGGTTTGAGCCACCATCAGCCCTTCAACCTCCGCCCTTGCCGTCCATTCATCAGAAATGGATTGGCCGCTTCTTATCACACGATCAGCCGCAAGAAAGCGCAAACTTTCGCTTATCAGCGCCGACTGGAGGCTGTTGACAAAAGCACTGATACCAACGACCACAGATACCGCAAGCAGGAGTGCTGCAAGTAGCACCCCCAGCTCGCCGCCACGCCAGTCTCTCAGTAAAAGAATTGCCGGATTCATACCACGGCTTCCCGCTCTCAATGGGCTGCCTCTAAGTCGCCACTCTCCATAACAAACTGCTGATTACAGCGCTTAGCAAGACGCTCATCATGGGTCACCAGCACCAAAGTCGTACCCTCAGAGCGGTTTAAGTCAAACAACAACTCAATCACAGTATCTCCGGTTGCCTTGTCTAAATTACCGGTTGGCTCATCTGCAAATAATATTTGCGGTCTCGCCGCAAACGCCCTTGCGATCGCCACGCGCTGCTGCTCCCCGCCTGAGAGCATACTGGGGTAATGATTAAGGCGATGATCGAGGCCAACACGCTCCAAATACCCGGTAGCGCGAGCCAGCGCTGAGTTATTACCCGAAAGCTCCAGCGGCAACATAACGTTTTCTAGCGCCGTTAACGCAGGGAGCAGCTGGAAGCTTTGAAACACAAAGCCTACCTTTTCAGCGCGTAGCGCAGCACGTTCGTCTTCATCGAGAGCGGCCAGGGACTGGCCGTCAATGATCACGTCACCCCCGGAGGCAACATCTAATCCGGCCAACAAACCGAGAAGGGTCGACTTTCCAGAACCGGATACCCCTACAATAGCGGCGGTGTCACCCTGCTTGATTTCGAAGCTAATGCCCCGCAGGATTTCCAACACGCCGTCAGCTATCGGCACCGACTTCTGGAGATTAATGGTTTTGATCATGCTTACGTACCTCTGGCACAACTTACGTCCCAGACTAGGGCGCGGATTCGCCGTCGTCATTATTGCCGCTCAACCTTTTTTAGCGCCGACGGCTGTCAGCGCCCCTAAGCAACTCTTAGTGCTGGGAGACAGCATTAGTGCCGCCTACGGCATGGATCTAGAGCAGGGCTGGGTCGCGCTACTGCAAGAACACTTAAACAAGAATCAAACCGGCTGGATGGTAATCAACGCAAGTATATCTGGCGATACGACAGGAGGTGGACTTCAGCGCTTACCCGATCTGTTACAACGTCATAGTCCAGACGTTGTTGTTATCGAGCTGGGCGGCAACGACGGGCTGCGGGGGTTCCCCATTACAAAGCTTCGACAAAACCTCACGACACTCTCACTCAGTGCTCAAAACGCGGGGGCTAGCGTGCTGCTCCTCAGCATGGAAATCCCACCCAATTTCGGTAGTCGCTACACCACCCTCTTTCGCGACAGTTATACTATCGTCGCGGAGCAAACCCACGCCAGCATCGCGCCGTTTATTCTGTCCAACATTGCTCTTGATGCCGAGTTAATGCAGGGAGATGGCATTCACCCTACAGCGAGCGCGCAGTCCCTGCTTCTTGAAAATGTTCTTCCGTATGTTTTACCACTTGTTCAATTAGCGGAGTCAAAGCCTTGAGTAATAGACACCAAAGTGAACGCCAAGAACAAGCGGAAACCATTATCTTCGGCACGACAACACCCGCAGGCAAGGCGTTTGATCTGTGCCTTTTGGGCATCATTGTCTTGAGTGTGACCGTAGTAATGCTGGATTCTGTCGCAGCGTTTCATGCCCAGTACGGTCAACTTTTCATGCAGTTGGAGGTCGCCTTTACGCTGCTATTCACCCTGGAATACCTCACCAGAATCTGGTGTGCCAGCAACAGGGGCGCCTACCTTAAGAGTTTCTGGGGTGTCGTAGACCTGCTTGCGCTGATGCCTACCTACATTGCGCTACTGGTTCCCGAAGCTGCGCCGCTACTGATTATTCGACTCGTCAGGGTGATGCGCATTTTTCGCGTTCTCAGCCTGTTTGAACTGTTTGCAGAGCTCACAGAAATCCTCAAGGTGCTGCGTAATACCGCCAAGACCATTCTGGTTTTCTTTGCTCTGGTCATGATTGTCGTCATCGTATTTGCCTGTCTGATTTATGTCATTGAAGGCCCTGAACACGGTTTCTCCAGCATTCCCCTCAGCGTTTACTGGGCTGTGGTGACTATCACTACGGTAGGTTACGGCGATCTCACACCCCAAACAGGCCTAGGGAAAACGCTGGCGGCTTTTGGTATGCTAGTGGGCTACTCGATTTTGGCCGTACCAACAGCCATTATTACGGCCAAACTGTGGGAGCGGCTAAATAAACGCCGTATCCTTTACGCCAATTGGAACTGCCCTATCTGTTCCGCCGGCGAGCACACCCCTGACGCTGACTTCTGCAAACACTGCGGCGGGAAACTGGATATGCCTGAATCTGTTCGCAATACAGCTTCGGGCCTGGAGAATTCATGAAATTGGGTCACACAGCGCCAAACGCTGAAGCCGCAACTTCTGCCCAAAACACCGCAGTAACTCCCATCTTTGGCTACCGGAAATTCTGGGCTGAATGTTTGGGTCCCGCGCCTTTTTTACCCACGTCTCGGGAAGAGATGGACTTGTTGGGCTGGGACAGCTGCGACGTTATCGTAGTCACGGGAGATGCCTATGTTGATCACCCCAGCTTTGGTATGGCCGTCATTGGACGGGTGCTCGAAGGCCAGGGCTATCGCGTAGGCATCATCGCGCAGCCTGACTGGCATAGCGCAGATCCCTTTAAAGCATTGGGTAAGCCCAACCTTTATATGGGCATCGCCGCGGGTAATATGGACTCAATGATTAATCATTACACCGCAGACCGTAAGCGGCGTAATGACGATGCCTACACGCCGGGCGATCACGCGGGGTTGCGGCCGGATCGCGCGGTGACTGTTTATAGTCAGCGCGTGCGTGAGGCCTTCAACGATGTGCCTATTGTCATTGGAGGCATTGAGGCTAGCCTGCGGCGCATTGCCCACTATGACTACTGGAGTGAAAAAGTTCGGCGGTCGGTATTGCTCGATTCCCGCGCAGACCTATTGTTATTTGGCAACGCCGAGCGAGCGATCGTGGAATTAACACATCGCCTCGCCGCCGGAGAAGCTATATCGACGCTACGCGGTATACGCGGCACCGCATTTATCACCCGGGGGGTCGAGCCGGGATTTAGAGAACTGCGTTCTACCGATGTTGATAATCCAGGTCCTGTCGATGTGCACCCAAACCCCTATGAAGGCATGGCACCCAGCCAGTGTGATACCGACGAGACGTCTGACGACTCGGTGCAAGCTGTTCGTATTATGCCGGCAAAGAACCCCGCCGCTAGTGTGATTCGCATACCCTCTTTCGAACAGGTGCGCGATGATCCTGTGCTTTACGCTCACGCCTCAAGAGTTCTGCATAAAGAGACCAATCCCTACAATGCCCTCCCTCTGATACAGGGGCATGGAGATAGAGATGTGTGGATTAACCCACCGCCTATTCCACTCGAAACGGAAGAGCTCGACTGGGTTTTTGAGCTGCCTTATGCACGTCGCGCCCACCCATCTTATGGCGAGGCTAAGGTACCCGCCTTCGAAATGATTCAACACTCCGTCAACATTATGCGGGGCTGCTTCGGCGGGTGCACCTTCTGTTCGATTACTGAGCATGAAGGCCGTATTATTCAGAACCGCTCTGAAGATTCTATTATTCGGGAAGTCGAAAAAATTAGGGACACCAGCCCAGCGTTCACCGGAGTCATCTCCGACCTGGGCGGACCCACTGCTAATATGTGGCGGTTGGCCTGCAAGAGCAAAGAAGTCGAAGCGAAATGTCGCAAGCTATCTTGCGTCTTTCCAGGCATCTGTAAAAACCTGAACACCGACCAGACTCCCCTGGTATCGCTGTACCGACGCGCCCGGGCAGTTCCGGGAGTCAAAAAAGTCTTGATCGCCTCGGGACTGCGCTACGATCTGGCCGTGGAAACCCCCGAGTACGTGAAGGAATTGGTCACGCATCATGTGGGTGGCTATTTGAAAATAGCCCCGGAGCACACAGAAGACGGGCCTCTGGGGCACATGATGAAACCCGGCATTGGTACCTACGAACGCTTCAAAACCCTGTTTGATACCTACTCCAAACAAGCCGGCAAAAAACAGTATCTCATCCCTTATTTCATCGCGGCACACCCCGGCACTCGGGATGAGGACATGGTGAATCTTGCTCTATGGCTCAAGCACAACAAATTTAAGGCTGATCAGGTACAAACCTTTTATCCATCCCCCATGGCCACCGCAACGGCCATGTATCACAGCCGCCACAACCCGCTGAAACGAGTCCGCCGAAACAGTGATGCCGTCCCTGTGGTGAACAAGCTCAAGCAGCGCCGGCTACACAAAGCTTTCCTGCGCTACCACGACCCGGAAAACTGGCCCCTGCTGCGAGAAGAGCTCAAGCGCATGGGGCGCCGTGACCTGATCGGTAACGGCAAGCTTCATCTGGTACCGTCAAGAGATCCACCAAAACGACATAGGCGGGTAACAGGCAAGGGCAATTCGTTCGCGACACAGCATACCGGTCTGCCTCCGAGGCAACTAAAGTGAACGTCTCGATAATCCGCGAGAAAACGTCCCTCCTAGGTGGGCAGCGTTCGCGATTTAATCGAAGCTGGGTCACTGCGGCGGCAGCCATCGGCCTGCTGCTGTGTAGCCTTCCCGGATCCGCCGACGCCAATGCCAAGGCCAACCTAATCTTAGGAGAGCCTCTGCCCCCCGTGACCATCACCGAAGGCGGCCAGGTTATCCTCGACGGCGATGGCTACTCACTGGCCCCCTGGTCTTGGCCCGGCAGTTCAAACAAGGTTCAGGTGCTCCAATACGTTGCTGGCACCCGTAAGGGCGGTGATCTTTACGACCCAATGACCGAACGCATGCGGCGAGAGCTTGATTTTGACCGCTATGACATTACAGCTGTCGTTAACCTAGAGGTGACCTCGGCGTTTGTAAAACCCTTTGTGCGCAGTGCCGTGGTTGATGAGCAGCGAATCTTCACTAGGGCAACACTGGTTCTGGACGAACAGGGGATCGGCCAGGCTACCTGGAATTTGACCCAGCAGGCTGCTTTTGTGGTGGTGGACCGAAAAGGCCTGGTCGTCGATGTTATCCTGGGCGCCCCCTCTAAAGCTGATTTCGAACGCAGTTTTCAGGTGCTCCGTAACTTAATTGCCTCGGAATAACTGATAGAGAGCCTTGGCAGCTCATCAGCGAACC
>QXYP01000140.1:4440-4675 GCA_009886815.1 Halieaceae bacterium | reverse complement strand
TTTGGCCTGCGCCTTCCGCGTGTGCCAGTGTGGCAATCGTTTCACCCGAAGCCAACCCCGGGAGCCAGCGTTGCTTTTGAGATTCACTGCCAAAGGCAATTAGAGCCTCAGTAGCTAAATAAACGGAAGATGAAAATGGCACTGGCGCGACGGCCCGACCCAATTCTTCGGCAATAATTGCCAACTCGTAATACCCCAGTCCCAGCCCTCCATAGGCTTCGGGTATGGCTGTTGC
>QXYP01000140.1:0-4430 GCA_009886815.1 Halieaceae bacterium | reverse complement strand
TGTTGCAGTCCAACCCATTTCCGCAATGCTCGTCCATAAGGGGGCGTCGTAATCGTGTTCGCCGTCAAATACGTCGCGAACTCGAGTCGGGGGGCAATGTTGCGATAAAAAGCCTCGGGCTTGCTCACGCAGCATGAGTTGTTCTTCGGAGAACTCAAAATTCATGGTTACCTCGTTTGGTTAACAGACCAAAAGATTCAAAAAAATTACTGTTGGTGTTTATAGCTGCTTATGGGGGGTGACAACAACGTATGGCGATAAAAAAATTAGGGCCGGCTGGCGGCTCGTTGCCTGAGCGCCTCACCGAGCAGTAAGGTATCAACGCCTATGCCAATAAAGTCAGCGCCAGCGTCAGCACTTTTTTCTATCAGTTCTTCATGGGCAGTGAGTATGCCAGCAACCTTACCAGCGGCCTTGATTTTCTTAATGGCTTCGGTGCAACTGCGCATAAGCGTCGGATCATTTCCCTGGCCTATCTTACCCATGGAGGCTGCTAGATCAGAGGGGCCCATGAATACGCCATGTACTTTGTCCACGGCCAAGATTGCCTCAAGATTTTCTAGGGCAGTGACGGTTTCAGCCTGCACGATCAAGCAAATTTCGTCATTGGCCTTGTGTAAATAATCGGGCACCTGATTCCAGCGTGAGGCGCGGGCTAATGCTGTTCCCACGCCGCGATGACCTGTGGGTGGATAGTACAGGGCATCGACACAGGCTTGTGCTTGCTCAGGGGTATCTATCATGGGAACGATGAATGTTTGTACACCCATCTCAAGAAATTTTTTCAGCAATGCCGGATCACCACTAACGGGGCGCACCATGGGTGCCACCGGGTAGGGCGCCATTGCCCGCAGGTGTGCCATGACATCACTAAGCTCGAAGGGCGCGTGTTCGTGGTCTATAAGCAGCCAGTCGAACCCGGCATTGGCGGCAATTTCTGCTACGTTGGGGTCGGGTAAGCCTAGCCAGCAGCCCCATAAAGTTACACCTCTTTCGAGCTGCTGTAGAAACACATTAGGCGGCAAATCCATGGTCATTCCCTAGCTAAAATTAACGACTATTGTTCCCAGTGGGCCGTAGTCACAGGTCATTACGTCACCGGCTTTTGCCACCACTGGGCGCGTAAATGAGCCGCTTAGCACGAACTGTCCTGGCTCTAATCCCACGCCGTGAGTAGCAAAGCGCTTACATACCCAGCAGATACCCTTGGCGGGATGATCCTGTACGCCCGCGGCGAGTCCGGTTTCTTCTACTTCCCCATTCACATAAAGAATGGCTCCCGACCAGCGCAGGTCGATGTCGTCGGGTGAAAATCTCTGGTCGCCTACAATATAACCGGCGTTGGCAGCGTTGTCGGCAATGGTATCGAAGACCTTTCGGGTATATCCGGATTCGGGGTCGGTGCGGTAGCTACGTGCCGCAATAAGCTCCAGCGAAGGCACGATATAGTCTGTGGCATCGAGTACCTGGGCTATGGTTATGTTGTCACCAAATAGCGGCTTTTTCATGACGAAGGCCAGCTCTACCTCGATTCGGGGGTCGCAGAAATCTCCAGCGACAACGGTGCTGTTATTGGCAAAATACATGCTTTCCAGCAACACCCCAAAATCAGGCGTGGTGATGTTCATGGCGTTTTGCATGGCCCTTGATGTCAGCCCGATTTTATAGCCCGTTATTCGATCGCCATTAGCGACTTTACGATCCACCCAGGCACGTTGCACTGCATAGGCATCATCCATAGTCATATCAGGATAGGTGAGTGTAAGGGGCCTAATTTGTTGACGGGTTTTCTCGGCTTCAAACAGTGCAGCGGCAGCGGCTTCTACGGCCGTTGAGTCCAGCATGAGCATCCTCAGGTATTTTTGAAGTTAAATTTCACGGGTTCGATTTCGCGCATCTCGAAGGACAGCGCTATTTTGTGGGTCTTTAAAAGTAACACCATGTGGTCTTTTAGCGCTTCAAAAATCGTTTCACCGGCTTTTTGACGATCGTGTTCGCTACGACCCTGACCAATGTTCATGGCGACATGCACAAAGGCGTTAGCGGCATCACCGTGTCCAACACGCTGATGATCAGCACGATAAGCCCTTGCTCGAAAACCGGCGATTGGAAATAGCTCGGTTTTTACGGCCGTATCAATCAGGGTTTCGAGTAAAACAGGAATGTTTAGAGCCTCTTCTGAGAGGTTGTTTGAATATTCAACAATAAAGTGTGGCATCTTGATGGGGCTCGATTAGCGGCTAATTGATAGGGAATGCTGCATTGATTTGTCCGGTTCCTGAGCTGCCAAAGTAGGGGGTCAGTACCTCGACTTTACCTTGATAGTTGTCCCAGCCCAGCGCACCGAGCAACATGGCGGTATCGTGCATAAAGCCTTCGCCATGGCATTTGTCGGCGTACTCAGGGAGCATTGCGACGAACTCTTGCCATTCACCTTGCTCCCACATCCGAACGACCTCTCGATCCATATGCTCCATCATGGGTGACCAAACCCGATGCAGGTAATGTTCTGAAACGCCATTTTGCGCAAAGCGATGCGACAGTGAGCCTGAGGCGAGTAAGGCAACTTTACCGTCATAGTGTTGTTCTACGCTGGCTCTGACCGCAGCGCCTAACCGCCCGCTCTCATCAAGGTCATGGACCTGACACATGGCTGAGATGGAGACGACTTTAAAGTGGCCATCGGGGTTCATATAACGCATAGGCACCAAGGTGCCGTATTCAAGAGCCAGCGTCGTATCGCAGTGAGCTCGGGTGTGAACTCCAGCTTGGTTACAGCCCTCCGCAATAATGTCTCCAAGTGCGGTATTGCCGGCGTATTCGTAGGGCATATTTTTTATGAAGTGGGGTAATTCATTGCTGGTATACACACCCTCAAAGTGCGGCGCATTGTTGATGTGGTAACCGGAGTTGACCAACCAGTGCGTGTCAAAGACGACAATGGTATCGACGCCCAGTTCACGGCAGCGCCTTGAAATTTCGTGATGTCCTGCAATGGCGGCGTCACGACATCCTTTATGAGGCCCGTCCATTTCAGATAAATACATAGACGGTACGTGCGTTATTTTTGCAGCGAAGGCAATACTACCCATAGCTTTGCTTCCTTAGTTCAGCGTCCCAATACAGGAATACTGTGGGTGTCATGGGCGATGCAAACATTTTTGGTTTCCATATAGAAATCAAAACTGTAGTCGCCGCCGTCTCGCCCCATGCCACTCATTTTCATGCCACCAAAGGGCGAGGGTAGATTTCGATTATTTTCTGAGTTAACCCAAAGCATCCCCGCTTCAATATGTTGGGCCAGCCGCATCGCTCGTCCTGTATCACGGGTCCAAATATAACCCGCAAGTCCAAAATCGGTGTCATTGGCGAGGGCGATGGCTTCTGCTTCGGTATCGAATCCGATAGCAGTCAATACCGGTCCAAAAATTTCCTCCCTTGCAATGCGCATGGTGTTGTTGGCATCAACAAACAAGGTGGGAGACACATAGTTCCCGGTTCCCAGGTCATCTCGCCGCTTACCCCCTGAGGCAACAGTCGCACCATCCTCTGTGGCAGCGCGCATATAGTGCATAACTTTTTCCAGATGCCCGGCATGAATTAAAGGGCCTACCTCTGTTGCAGGATCCAATGGGGGGCCCACCACTAGTGCGTCAACGCGCCTGCAGAGATCTGCTAAAAAACGATCTCGGATACTGTTGTGAATAAAAAGTCTTGAGCTGGAGGTGCAGCGCTGCCCATTAAGACTGAAAATCATGAAGACAACAGCATCTAAAGCCCGCTCATAGTCGGCATCGTCAAACACAATGACAGGATTTTTACCTCCCAGCTCTAAATGGACACGTTTGATGGTGTCGGCACCCTGACGCAAGATGTGACTGCCTGTTTGAGTTTCGCCTACTAAAGCGACCGCCTTGATGGCGGGGTGCTCACAAAGCCGCCGTCCTACAGTTTCGCCATAGCCCTGTACCGTGTTCCAGACACCGGAAGGAATACCCGCCTCTGCACTTATTTCGGCCAATAAATGGGCCGATAGGGGGCTTAATTCAGCGGGCTTATGAACGATGGTACAACCCGCCGCCAGTGCAGGCGCAATTTTCCAGGTGGCCAGCATGAAGGGTGTGTTCCAGGGCGTAATGATACCTACGGGCCCAATCGGACTGCGCACAGTGAAGTTGGTGTGATCGGCTTGGAACAATGATTGCCCGTTACGTGCCTCAGGTGCTTTATCAGCAAAAAAGCGAAAGTTGGCTGCGCCGCGTATGGCGGCCTGTTTCATAAATCGGATGGCCTGACCACAGTCGGAAGACTCGATAAGCGCAATTTCATCGGCTCTACTCTCTATGAGATCTGCAAAGTGATGTAGGCACTTTTTGCGCGTGGCGCCTGGCATGCTTGCCCATGCCGGAAATGCTGCTGCTGCGGCTTCG
>QXYP01000014.1 GCA_009886815.1 Halieaceae bacterium | reverse complement strand
CAAACTCCATAGCTATCAGCAGCTGCTGTACGAGATCAGCCGCTGATGGGCCTACGCAATGAGCGCCCAGTATCTGATCCGTCGCTTCGTCAGCAATGATCTTGATCATGCCATCGCTGTCTCCAGCCGCTAGCGCACGGCCTATAGCCGCGAAAGGAAAGGTACCTGCCTTAAATTTGACACCCTCGGCCTTCAGCTCTTGCTCGGTTTTACCAACACCGGCAATCTCAGGGTGCGTATAAATAATGGACGGGATCAAATCGTAATTTAAAGGGTGATGATGCCCAGCAATTTGCTCAGCAACCATTACGCCCTCTTCAGAACCCTTGTGCGCCAACATGGGGCCTCGAACCATATCACCGATAGCCCAAACCCCCGGCGCCTCAGTAGAGCAGACATCGTTGACAAAAACGCAGCCGCGCTCGTCCATAGTGACCCCTGAGTCTTCGCTAAACAATTCGCCTGTTTGCGGTCTGCGCCCCACTGATACGATCAGTCTATCGAAGACCTCAGTATGTGTATCGTCACCCGTTGCGAAGGTGACATGCACCTGCCCGTCAATGACCTCAGAACCCGTTACGCGGGCACCGAGTCGAATATCCAGCCCCTGCTTTTTAAACAGTTTCTGACCTTCTTTAGCGATCTGCGCGTCCATAGAAGGCAAGAAGCTGTCCATGGCCTCCAGGAGAACCACCTCGGCCCCCAAACGCCCCCAAACACTGCCTAATTCAAGCCCTATGACACCCGCACCAATGACTCCTAAGCGTTTTGGAACCGCATCAAATATCAAGGCTCCAGTAGAATCAACAATGTGGGTCTGATCAACCGGTGCAACAGGGATATCAATGGGAAGCGATCCGGCTGCCAGTACAATATTTTCAGCCTCGAGGACCGTTTCAGTGCCATCCGTAGCGTGAACCTGCACCTTTCGATTCGCGAGTAACTTGCCGCGGCCCTGAACAACGTCGATCTCGTTGTGCTTCAACAAACCCGCGACGCCGCCGGTCAGCTGCCCCACAATTTTATCTTTGCGCTGCATCATTGTTGCAACGTCGATCTGTGTCTCGCCAAGGCCGATACCGTGATCGGAAAAATGTTCCTTTGCTTCTTGAAACTTGTGCGAACTGTCCAGCAGCGCTTTCGACGGAATACAGCCGACATTCAAGCAAGTCCCACCCAACACCGGCTTACCTTTATCATCTGCCCACTGTTCTACAACGGCCACTTTCTTACCAAGCTGAGCGCAACGAATAGCGCAAACGTAGCCTGCTGGACCTGAACCAATAACGATTACGTCGTATGATGCTGTCATGTTCTGTTTCCTGTGCAGGATGTCATCAGAGTTGAAGAAGAATACGTGCAGGGTCTTCGATAAAGCCTTTCACAGTAACTAAAAACTGCACGGCGGTTTTGCCATCTATAAGACGATGATCGTAGGACAGCGCCAAATACATCATGGGCTGAATAACCACTTCTCCATTTACAGCCACGGGCCGTTCCTGAATGGTGTGCATGCCCAGTATGCCCGTCTGGGGTGGGTTTAATATTGGCGTTGATAGCAAAGAACCAAACACACCACCATTTGATACCGTAAACGTGCCACCGGTCATCTCCTCAATGGTTAACTTTTTATCTTGAGCTTTCAGCCCCAAGGCTCTAATCGCCGCCTCGACATCGGCAATACTCATGAAGTCGGCATCTCGGAGCACCGGCACAACGAGGCCATCATTTGTAGATACCGCCACGCCAATGTCTTGATATCCGTGATAGACCACATCGTTGCCATCAATAGAGGCATTAACTGCGGGATAACGTTTCAACGCTTCACAGCAAGCCTTAACGAAAAATCCCATGAAACCCAGTCGTGTTCCGTTATGCGCTTTTTCAAAGCTCTCTTTGTACTGACTGCGCAGCTTCATCAGCGGCGCCATATTGACTTCATTGAAAGTCGTCAGCATTGCCGTCTGCTGGCTAGCCTCGAGTAAGCGTTCGGCAATCCTCGAGCGCATGCGGGTCATTGGTACACGCTTCTCAACGCGTTCGCTGGAGGGCGCATAGGCATCGGCAGACGGGCTCGCCACTGGGGCAACATTGGCTGCCGGCGGCGCAGATTGGGCCTGAGCTGAAGATGATTGGCTGGTATTTTTCAGATGCTTCGTCACATCTTCTTTAGTCACCCTGCCACCCTTACCCGAACCTTCTATCACGCTAGGGTCGAGGCCATGCTCATCGACCATGGCTCGCGCCGCAGGCCCCATAGTGCTGTCAGTGCTCTCTGATGCCTCTGGCGCATCATTTTGGGAGGACGGCTCGCTGCTGGTCACAGGCTGGGCTACCTCACCGGCTTCCAGCACCGCCAGCAGCGCTTCGCTCTCGATGGTTTCACCTTCGATTGCAACAATGGACGTGAGCACACCCGACTCGGGGGCAACGACTTCCATCACCACTTTGTCGGTTTCTATTTCCACCAGCAACTCGTCACGAGCTACCGCATCGCCCTCAGCTTTGTGCCAAACCGCGACCTCACCATCGGCGACGGACTCAGGAAATGCCGGTGCCTTAATTTCAATTGCCATGATGTATTCCTACCTAAAACCTGATCAATTACCCCAGGGCATAGGGCCCAGGGCTTCGTTTATAAAACTTTCCTGCTGTCTAAGGTGCAATGCCGTATAGCCTGCTGCGACCGAGGCTGACGCCTCCCTGCCGGCATATCGCAAATAAACATCAACCTTGTGACGCTGAATTACGCGACGCATATTGTGTTGGCTCGCATACCAAGCACCTTGGTTCATGGGCTCTTCCTGACACCAGATCGCGTCTTCGATATTGATGTATGGACTAATCACCCTCGCTAGGTCGTCTTCGGGAAACGGGTATAGCTGTTCAATGCGAATGATCACAATATTGTCTATTTCTCGCTCTCGACGTGCCGCTCGCAGGTCGTAGAACACCTTGCCAGAGCAAAGAATGACCCGCTTAACCGAGGTTGGATCTAGGTTGTCAGTTTCATCGAGAACTGTCTCAAACCTACCGTCGGCGAGCTCTTCTAGGGATGAAGTGGCTTCTTTGTGACGCAACAAACTTTTGGGGGACATGACAATCAGCGGCTTACGTAAAGGCCTAACGGCTTGACGACGCAGCATATGGAAAACTTGCGCCGGAGTGGTTGGCATGCAGACCTGCATGTTCTGCTCCGCACACATTTGTAGATAACGCTCGAGTCGCGCTGATGAATGTTCAGGGCCTTGCCCCTCGTAGCCATGGGGAAGCAACATGGTCAAACCGCAAACCCGCGTCCACTTATGCTCGCCGCTCGCAATAAATTGGTCAATAACGACCTGGGCACCGTTGGCAAAGTCGCCAAACTGGGCTTCCCAAATCACAAGGCCGTTAGGCGACGTCGTTGCATAGCCGTACTCGAAGGCTAATACCGCCTCCTCGGATAGTAACGAGTCATAAATACGGAAATCGGCTTGATCGCTTTCGAGGTGCTGCAGGGCAATATGGCGCCCCTCTTCTTTTTGATTGTGAATAACGGCATGACGGTGTGAAAACGTACCGCGCCCAATATCTTGCCCTGTCATTCTCACGGGGAAACCTTCCACCAGTAGTGTGGCGTAGGCCATTATTTCGGCAAAACCCCAGTTAATTTCCTGAGCACCAGCCCCCATCTTGCGCCGATCTTCCAACAGTTTAGTAACCTGCCGCTGCACAGCGAACCCCTCAGGGGCACTTGCAATTTGCTCTGACAATATTTTCAGCTTGCCTAGTGGAAATCGAGTGTCGCATTCGACAGTCCATTCATGACCCAGATACGGTGCCCAGTCGACAAATAGCGACTTATTGGGCTCCATAACTAAGGTGCTGACGAGCGGTTCTCCTCGCTCTAGGGATTCACGGTAGCGAGCCATTAAATCCTTATCTTCTGCCTCGCTGAGTATTCCCTCGGCAATGAGCCGCTTGGCATACAGGTCACGTGTCGTTGGATGCTTTTTAATGGCGGCATACATTTGTGGCTGGGTTACAGCAGGTTCATCGGCTTCGTTATGGCCTCGCCGTCGGTAGCATATAAGATCAATAACAACATCGCGCTTAAAGGTATTTCTAAAATCAACCGCCAGCTGAGTGACAAAAACCACCGCTTCGGGATCATCGGCATTGACATGGAAAATGGGAGCCTGAACCATCTTGGCGACATCGGTGCAGTACTCGGTCGAGCGGGCATCAATGCGCTGGCTGGTGGTAAAACCCACCTGATTGTTCAGCACAATATGCAGGGTCCCGCCAGTCTTATAGCCTCGCGTCTGAGACATTTGAAACGTTTCCATGACAACGCCCTGACCCGCAAATGCAGCGTCACCGTGAATGACAATGGGCACTACCGTATCGCCCTCAGGGTCATCTCTACGATCCTGCCTTGCTCGAACAGACCCCTCAACAACAGGAGAAACAATCTCTAAATGCGAGGGATTGAAGGCCAAGGCAAGGTGGACCTCACCCCCGCTCGTCATTACGTTGGAAGAAAAACCCTGATGATATTTGACATCACCAGAGCCGCTGTACTCAACCCGTCCTTCAAACTCATCAAAAAGCTCTCCCGGGTTTTTACCCAAAATATTGATGAGCACGTTTAGGCGCCCGCGATGGGCCATGCCAATAACAATTTCTTTGGCGCCATAACCACCAACGCGTTCTATTGCTTCAGACATCATGGGAATAAGGCTTTCACCCCCTTCGAGGCCAAAGCGCTTGGTACCCGGATATTTCGAACCCAAAGACTTCTCCAGGCCCTCGGCTTTGATCAAACGCCGTAACACCTGTAACCGCTGCTCCCGGGAAAATTCGGGTGCCGACCGAACGGATTCCATACGGCTCATAATCCAGTGGCGCTGCTCAGTGTCCACAATATGCATGAACTCGGCGCCAATGGTGTTGCAATACGTTCGCTCTAGCGCCTCGACAATATCGCGCAGGGTGGCATCACTCGCGCCGTAATACAGACTGCCCACCTGAAAAACGGTGTCAGCATCAGCTTCACTTAACTGGTGAAAGGCAAGATCGAGGTCAGGGATAGCTTCTCTGGGATAAATGTCTAAGGGGTCTAACGAAGCCTGCTGATGCCCGCGTTGCCGATAAGCCGATATGAGCTGCACAACCTGAACCTGCTTGCGCTCATACTCAGTGGCCTGGGAGTCGTGGGCAACAGTCGCCTCGGTCCTGACCCGCATTTTGCTGATCTTCGCAAACTGCTCCCTAACCACAGAGTGAGGAACGTCCCGTAAAGCGCCATTTTGCGTATTTACGCGTGGGAGTCTATCGAAGTAGTCACGCCATTCTGGGGCGATGGCATTAGGGTCGGTCAGGTATTGTTCGTACAACCCTTCGACGTAAGCCGCGTTTGAACCCGAGATGTGGGACGACCCCCACAACTCCAACATACCCTGCAAGGCAGAGGGTTGTGCCATGTCTGACTCCGTGATTCTTTTCTACCGCTTGATTAACGGGTCGCCTCTGGCTCTGCGAACCCTAACCGCTCTCACCTTTTATGCAAGGATCGATACGGCCCCCCAGTGTTGCGGCGTTATTTTAATCGCAACTGGGGTGCGGGTGTAGGG
>QXYP01000139.1 GCA_009886815.1 Halieaceae bacterium | reverse complement strand
TGTTGCCTGTGTCGGAGAGGCTGTCTCCAAAAATAATGAGGCGCGAAATACTGGCCCCTTGGTCTTCAGGATACTGGATTGCAACGTTGATTTTTTCTTTAGGGCGAAATGCCATAATACGGGCAATTTCGTTGGCTTTTTCACGCGATGCCTTGGTTAACGCCCGAATACAGCCCATGCGCAGTTCATGTGCTGTTGGTTGTGTTGGCCCCAGATGTAAGAACCCATCTTCAAGATCTCCCCGGAGCTCATAAGGCTGGTTGTTGGTATCGAGCCCTACGAGCCACAAAGGCTTCTTTACCCCTTTATTGAGCTTCTCTGGAGTTGGGCGGTGGGAGCTTGCGGTCTCACAATGAACTTGCCAAGCCTCTATGCTCGGCGCTTTTTCGGGCGCAGGTTCATTAAATAATTGGGTGCAGCCAGAAAGGGTAAAGGCGAGGGGCAGCGTAAATGCCGACTTTCTGAGTAGGCCTAAAACGCGCGCCACATAGCATTGGCTTGCGGTGTTTGTCATTGCGGGAAAGATTTTTGAATAATCCATGACGTTTACATCTCTGAGTTTACCAATCTTGTCAGTCTCGAGGTTGCACTACAACCGTGTATTCAGTTAACCAAGATCCCACGGCTAAAAAGGAGCAGCCGCTGTCGAGGGCCAACAGTTTATACGCTAGGTGGTGCCAGCCTGATGATTTTGCGGGGCTTGACCTGATTTTACCAGCGGCACTTTCCTAGAAGCGAGCGTCGCGCTTAGAGGCTAAGTTGAGACCTTTGGTGGTTTGGCCTGTGTGGACCTTGGTCTCTAAGATCTGAGCTAATGGCTACAGGCATGATTACTGCTGAACAGCTTCGACGACATTACTCGGTCTCGCTGTCGTAATTAGGCTACAAAGCAACAAATTTTCAGCAGATTGGGTTTATAGTAGCGAAAACTACATAAGAGAATTTTTATGCGCTTTCTGATCTCACTTTTTATCACAGTGTCGTTGTCTCTCTCCGCCATCTCAGCTTCAGGCCAAAGCGATACAGATACGACAAAAATTTTGGGGCTTTATCAGAGCTGGCGAGATGCAGTAGAGAATGCAAACATCGATGGCTACATCGCAGTTCTTCACGCAGATATCAGCTTACGTCCCCCGGGCGCACAAGGCCTTGATGGTCGCGACAACTACGCGACATTTCTGAATCCCGTGTTTGATTCGGCGAGTTATGAGATTCAGATTGATAATGCGCCCGCAGTTACTTTTTTGGGAGGCGCAGCGATCGTCGAGTATGACTACACGATTTTCCGCCGCGCCGATGTAGATTCCACAGCTGATCTGCCCCCGGGTGCCATCTCTATTGCTAAAACCAGTGCTCATTACATCGACGTGGTAACTCGGGATAGCACTGGCGCTTGGAAGGTTAGGCTGCATAGCTGGCAGGATTGGCCGTCAGCAGACTGAGGCGGGTTGCCGGTAGTCAGCCTAGACTTGGATAAGTTGCAATGAGCTTCTAACACGTTTGCTCCGGGCCATTATTGACGCGTAATTGTTAACACTTAATCAGATGATGGCAGGTCATACTTAACTACGGATGGGCATGCAGTATGGCGGTGGAATTGCTAGTTGTTGGTGGACTTTCTGACCCATGGGTTGGCCCAGTCGTCGCTGCCGGGCAGGAAGCGATGACTGTGGCGGTCGTTGAACCCGATCAGGCTGTCGATACCTCTGCAGTGCGTATTTTGGTCGGTGCTCCTCCAGATTTGGCACCCAAAATTCGTGAGTGTCCGCGGCTCCAATGGGTACAGAGCACTTGGGCTGGGGTAGATGCCCTGACGGGATTGGTGCCCAAAGGAGTTCAGGTGACCCCCCTCAAAGGCGTTTTTGGTCAGGCTATGAGTGAGTTCGTTCTGGGCTGGCTGCTGGCTTTAGAGCGGAACATTATTACCCGGGCTAATTGCAAACACTGGATTCCAGAGGTTGAGGCCGGCATATCGGGCAAGCGGCTGGGTATCATGGGAACCGGTACGATAGGGAGTGCGGTTGCGCAGCACGCCACCCACTTTGGATTAGCGGTGACGGGCCTTAATTCCAAGGGGCAGAGTGTTCCAGGTTTTGTGACCTGTTATTCGAATAGCCATCGCTTCGATTTTGCCCAAGGGCTCGACTATCTCGTCAGTCTGTTGCCCAGCACCCCCGCGACTGATGGCATTGTCGATGCAGCATTATTGGCGCGCATGAATCCTGGCGGTATCTTTATCAATGCGGGACGCGGCAATGCCGTTTTGAATGCCGATCTGATTAATGCCCTGCAGCAGGGGCCACTGCGCTATGCCATCCTTGATGTTTTCGAGGAAGAGCCCCTGGCACAATCGCATGCGCTGAAGAATGTGCCCGGTTTGTTTATCACTTCACAAACGGCGGCGCCCACCCCCTCAGAGGCCATTCCCGAAGTTTTCGCGCGCAATCTTTCGCTATTTCTAGCCGGCGAGCCCATGCCAGACGCCCTGTGTTCAGAGCGCGGGTACTAGCCAGCGTGACTGTTCGGTGACGGCTAGACGTCTGAAAGCGGGGTTCAGTCATGTTCTTGCATGGGTAAACTTTGGGCTATTGGTGGCGGCGGCTCTAAAATTTGTGCCCCTCTTATATTCTCTTAGCCATGGCTTTGATCTGCATTATTTGCCCTCCGATGATGCTCGTCACCTAGAGCGCGCTTGGGCGCTCGATCTCGTTTCTGATACTGGGTTTTTGCTGCTTGTCTGGTTTCTGATAGGCCATTTCAATCGGTTTTTGGTGGGAGATTGGCGCTTGATACCATGGCGCCCATTTTCAGGCAGCCCTTCAGAGTCGAGTAGTACCGAATAATCAAGGCGGGCAATCGCGCCTAAAGTTTGTCGTAATTTTTTAAAATGCGGTGACTGTCAGCTCGACGAAGGGGTTGCGGGCTCCTGTGAAAACAAGTATCCCTATAGCCCCTTAATTTGAATGTAAAATTTATGCAAAACGTTAGCGATCAGGTTGTGGTCGATACCGGGAAAAGTCGCCCTAAATTTCCGGAGGTCTACCCCTCCCTAGGCGGATTTCAGTTAGATAACCCCTCATCATGGACTAGAGGGCAACCTTTTGGCCTATTCCGTGATATGCGGGAGCAAGCGCCCGTTATGTGGTCACCGTCCATGCGTAAGGGCATGTCGGGCTTTTGGTCGATCACACGCTATGACGATATTAAGGCGGTGGAATTGGCGCCGGATATCTTTTCATCTCAGCGTGGCTCTATGCATCTCGCAATGCCCGACCGCAGTGAATGGAAACCACGACAGCTGATCGACGCCTCGCTAAACAGTTTGATCAACCTCGATTCGGCAGTGCACATTAATCTACGAACCCAGCACGCGCCTTTTTTCTTTCCCAAGTATGTGGAAACCCTTAAAGAACGTGTGTCACAAAAGGTCGACGCACTCTTAGATGACATGGAACGGCGTGGCCCCGTTGTTGATTTTGCAAAAGTTTTCTCCCATGAGCTACCCATGTATACCCTTTGCGAAATGCTCGGCATTGACGAGTCTGATCGTCCTAGAGTTATCAAATGGATGCATTATTTGGAGTCTGCCGCCCAATACCTGACCAATCCGCTGCAGGCCTTTTTATCGGAGCCGACCTTACCTTTTCGCTTCAACGCGGTGCTTCGTGAAATGTTCGAGTACGGGAAGACGGTCATGGAAGATCGCAGGCGACACCCGAGAGAAGATTTATTGACCCTGATTGCTCATGCTGAAATTGATGGAGAACCGTTGTCCCAGGAGTACCTAGATGGCTCTTGGCTTCTGATTATTTTTGCAGGGAACGATACGACCCGTAATTCATTATCGGGCACTATGCGGCTTATGACGGAGTTTCCCGAGCAGCGTCAGATGGTTATTGATGAGCCCGAGTTGATACCCAAAATGACCCACGAGGCGCTTCGTCTGGTCTCCCCGGTAATCACCATGCGCCGAACGGCAACACAAGACGCCGAAATTGGTGAGCAGCGCATTGCCGAGAATGAGAAAGTCATCATGTGGTACGGCGCTGCTAATCGTGATCCTGACGTTTTCCCTGAGCCCGAAAAATTTGATATGCACCGCCCCAATGTAGAGAAGCATTTAGCGTTTGGTCACGGTGTTCATCGGTGCCTTGGTAATCGCATTGCCCAGATGCAACTTAATATTGCTTATGAGCGCATCTTTGACCGATTTCCTGATATTCAATGGACGGGTAAGCAAAAGATTGCGCCGGTAGTGTTGGTCCATGCTATTTCCAGCCTTCAGGTTAATTTAAAGGGCGGCCGTAAGCGTAAAGGCTAATTCCAATCCACTTCATGGTGGGTGAATTATGAAAGGATTGTCAGACAGCGGATAGATAACTAAGCGCTCGTGATGAAGCGCGGTGTTATGACGCGCTAACAAGGGGATGGGTTATGACTTCAGACATTT
>QXYP01000138.1 GCA_009886815.1 Halieaceae bacterium | reverse complement strand
TCTCTCAACCGGTAACGACGGTCAAAAGCAGTAGTGATCGCGCCAAAACCTATCATCAGAGCCCCAAACCAAATCCAACGAATCATAGGTTTGTACTGCAGGCGAATAGCCCACGCAGCCTCGCCTACAGGCTCGCCCATAGCAATAAACAAATCCCTAAATACCCCCGGATCAATGGCTGCCTCCGTCATAACCTGACCACTCGCGCGATAGCGACGTTTCTGGGGAGATAGTTCTGCCACCAGATTATTGTCTTTGAATACACGAAAATCAGCCTGATCGGCATCGTAATTAGGCCCAGCGACACGGCTCACAGCAACGAACTCAAAGCGATAGCCGGCCACTTCTTCAATGTCACCCGGCAGCATGCGCAAATCTTTCTCGACATTGTGCTGGCTCACCACTGTTACACCGATGATCATTGCGGCAAACCCCGCGTGAGCCAACAACATGCCCAAATAGCTGGGCGTCAATCTGCGCCATTTACTCACCACACCTACAGCCGAGCGTGTTCGCTCTATAAAGTCGCGCAGCAGACCGGCTAACAGCCAGCCCGAGAATAAAACGGCCAAAGCCACCCATACGTTAAAACCAAGGGCCAAGGTTGGCAGCACAACGGCACACAGAGCCACCACAGCGGCGGGAATCAGCAGTTCCTGGCGCCAACGCGAGGGTGAGTCTTCTTTCCAGCGACTCACGGGGCCTATTCCCATAAAGGGCACCAGCAACGCCATGAGTGGAACGAAAACCGCATTAAAATACGGCGGGCCCACGGAATACTTGCCCTGCCCCAAGGCGTCCATCACCAAAGGAAAGAGCGTGCCTAACAGCACCGTGGTCGCTGAAATGACAAAGATAAAGTTGTTGGCCAGCAGCAGAGCCTCTCGAGAAAAGGCCTTGTACTGCACCCGACTGGCAACCGTAGGCGCTCGTAAGGCATAAAGAACCAGAGAGCCACCAATCACCAGTGCCAGGAAAATCAGAATAAATAATCCTCTGTCTGGGTCAGCAGCAAATGCGTGAACGGAGGTAAGCACTCCGGAGCGCACCAAGAAGGTTCCCAACAGAGATAAAGAAAAAGCGGCTATCGCCAAAAGCACCGTCCAGGACGCAAACAAACCGCGCTTTTCAGTCACTGCAAGCGAGTGAACCAGTGCAGTACCCACCAACCAAGGCATGAAAGAGGCGTTTTCAACAGGATCCCAAAACCACCAGCCTCCCCAGCCCAATTCGTAATAAGCCCACCAGCTCCCCAACATGATGCCCAGGGAGAGAAAGCCCCAGGCCACATTGGTCCAGGGACGAGACCACCGTGCCCATGCCGCGTCTAAGCGGCCGCCCATTAACGCTGCAATGGCAAAGGCAAAAGGCACAGAAAACCCGACATAACCCATGTACAGCAGGGGTGGATGAATAATAAGCCCCGGATCTTGCAGCAATGGGTTGAGGTCCTGACCCTCAGCGGGTATTCCCGGCAACAGCCGCTCGAAGGGGTTTGATGTCAGTAATGAAAAAGCGATGAACCCCACCGCCACCAAGCCCATGACACCCAGCACCCGCGCCAGAACCACAAGCGGCAACCCTCGGCTGAACTGCGCTACCGCTACCATCCAGCCAGACAGAATAAGCACCCAGAGCAAGAGTGAACCTTCGTGATTGCCCCATACCGCAGAGAACTTGTAGATATCGGGCATGAAGCTATTGGAGTTGGAGGCAACCACCTTCACCGAAAAGTCATCTTGCAGAAAAGTGGTCGTCAAAATGGCAAAAGCAATCAGCAAGAAAACAAAAACGCCTACCGCCAGGGGTGGTGCCAATAACATGCTGCCAGAGTGCCCACGCCATGCCCCGATCAGGGGTAATACTCCCTGAAGGCAGGCGAGTACAAACGCAATAATCAGCGCAAAATGACCCAGCTCAGCCAGCATTAACCGCCCTCCCTTAAATTATAGGCCCCGGTACCGGGCTTTTTACCCTCAAGGGCTGCGGCGACCTCTGGCGGCATGTAGTTCTCGTCATGTTTCGCCAGCACCTCTGTCGCCATAAACCGACCGTTTGAATCTAGGCTGCCCGAAGCCACTACGCCCTCACCCTCGGCAAACAGGTCGGGTAAAATGCCTGTGTAGCTCACTTCCACAACGCCATCGTAGTCTGTTACCAAAAACAGGGTGGTGAGATCTGTCTCAGAACGTTTTATGCTGCCCTCAACCACCATGCCGCCCACCCTTATCGCTCTATCGGTAGGCGCTTTACCCGCAGCGACATCAGCGGGGGGATAAAACAGATTTATATTGCCCCGCAACGCATAGCTGACCAACCCAATGGCGGTGCTGGAAAAGGCAACAATGCAGAGTGCAATAATCAGTCGCTGCTTACGTTTTGGATGCATGATTTTCTCCCGAGGCTTCAGCTGCTACAGCACGCCGGCGCTCGTCATTGCGAATCTCTTGGGTGAGATTGCGAGCGCGGACCAAAGGAATAGCTACCAAGGCAATAATCACCAATAGCGTTAGGCTGTAGGCGCCCCAAACATACGGGCCGTGCCCATCCATCTGCCAAACTGCAGCCCATGTTTGAAAATACATTACGACAACTCCGATCGCAGCCAGGCTGACTGGCGATAGGTTATTAGCAACTCGGCCCGCATCCGCAGTAACACCGTCAATGCAAATAGGCCGTAAAAAGCGACAATCATC
>QXYP01000137.1:8315-13025 GCA_009886815.1 Halieaceae bacterium | reverse complement strand
CTTTGCGGGCGCTTTTTTAGCAGGTGCTTTTTTAGCAGGTGCTTTTTTAGCCACCGCTTTTTTAGCTACTGCTTTCTTCTTAGCTGGGGCTTTTTTTGACGCCGCTTTCTTTTTAGCTGGTGCTTTCTTTGCTGCTGCCATGCTGGTCTCCACCTTTGTAGTAGTAAGTACGTTTGCAACCTACCAATGTTTATTTTTAATGACAAGTCATTGGTGTAAGAAAAAACTCAGATCTCTAACAGTTTTTTGATTTCCGCTGAAATATTTTCGACGTTACCAACGCCATGAATCCGATGATAAGCGGGCCCTTCTAGCTCCTGATAAAAATCAACTAACGGCCTAGTCTGCTGCTGATAAACATCGAGGCGCTTGCGAACAGTTTCCTCTTTATCATCATCGCGCTGAATTAGTGCCTCACCCGTCGCATCATCTAAACCATCGACCGCGGGTGGATTGTGCACAACATGATAAATACGGCCGCTTTCCGGATGCACTCGTCGCCCACTAAGGCGTCCAACAATTTCTTCATTATCGACTGCTATTTCTATGACGTGATCGACACTAATGTCCGCATCGACCATGGCTTGTGCTTGAGGAATGGTTCGAGGAAAACCGTCGAAAAGGCATCCAGATGCACAGTCGGGTTGCTCGAGACGGTCTTT
The DNA here is from genome assembly GCA_009886815.1 of Halieaceae bacterium. Classification (GTDB taxonomy): domain Bacteria; phylum Pseudomonadota; class Gammaproteobacteria; order Pseudomonadales; family Halieaceae; genus Luminiphilus. Next base: position 12,363 of record QXYP01000137.1, on the reverse strand, counting down.
GACCAATCCTATGATCAGTTCATCAGAAACCAAGCCACCAGAATCCATAATGCTCTTGGCTTGCAATCCTAATTCGGTGCCCGCTGCAACGGCAGCACGCAACATATCACCCGTAGAAATTTGAGGAACGCCAAACTGCTCACAGAGGAACTTCGCTTGAGTACCCTTTCCTGCGCCGGGCGCACCTAGAAGAATAATTCGCATGGGGACTTCCCTTTTTTTATGCACGTGTCAGTTTCGGTTCGACGACCGCCCCACGATCGTCATCCCTACCCTCAATGGGAGCGCCAAAAGTACACAGCTAGCGCATGGGTTACAAGCGCTAATCCTTCGTTTTAGCCGACTGCCAGCGTGCTTCCATTTGCGCAGTCGACTCCTCGTTCAACGAGCTACCCTCCGCCAATGCAGCCGTCTCCATGTGATTGAAGCGAGCCTCAAATTTTTCGTTAGCACGTCGCAATAGTTTTTCTGCATCAAAACCGAGGTGGCGCGCAACGTTAACGGCACTAAAAATAAGATCACCGAGCTCCTCTGACATACCTTCTGTGGAACTCTGCGAAGCAGCCTGTTGAAATTCGGACAGCTCTTCTTCAAGTTTCCCTACAACAGAATCAATATCCTGCCAATCGAAGCCAACCGTAGCGGCTCTTTTTTGTAGCTTTTGCGCTCGGCTCAATGCAGGGAGCGCCCTTGGAACATCGCCCAGACTACCTAGAGAATTTTGCGGCCCTCGCTCTTTGCGCTTTATCGACTCCCAGTTTACTTTAACCTCTTCGGTCGTTATCGAAGTCAGCACCCGACCCTCGATGGCGCCGTCAGCAAACACATGGGGATGACGCCTCAAAAGCTTACGCGCTATGCCGTCGACCACAGCATTAAAGTCAAAGGCGCCTAACTCCCGTCCCAACTCACTGTAGAAGATCACTTGAAACAACACATCTCCGAGCTCCTCGGCAACATGGGGCAAATCACCCTGCTCAATGGCATCCACCAGCTCGTAGCATTCTTCCAGGGTATGCGGGATAACGCTGGTGAGGGTTTGCTTTTTGTCCCAAGGGCATCCATCTGACGGGTCCCTGAGACGCTCCATAATTCTCAGTAAATCTTGGATATCGAATTGACGGATAGATTTCGTGTCGGAAACAGCCTTCATTAGAGAACAACCCTCCTTGCCGAAATGACGTTATCCAGATGATTAAGCCTTGCCAACAGCTCCATGAGAGCATCGATAGTGGGCACCTCGGCACGAAGGCGCATATGCGCCGTGTTGTCGTCAGGGTGGCTCTGGGTGTTGATCGAAGTCACGTTAGCCGAAGCCTGCGCCAAAACTGATGTGACATCTGCCAACAGACCCTGCCTGTCATAGGCTGTTAACTCAATATCCACAGGGAATAGATCGACCTCAGCACTGCCCCACTTCACCGCGATAATCTGCTCGGGGTGTTCGTTGTGGAGCGTCAGTAGTCGAGCACAGTCTGCCCTGTGAACGGTAACGCCCCGAGAGCGCGTGATATAGCCCTCAATACTATCCCCCGGCACCGGCATACAGCAGCCAGCAAACTGGGTCAGCAAGTTGCCAACACCATCTACCCTGTCAACGCTCTCTGGTGCAGTTTGCTCTTGATGAACAGCCCATTCGGGATGCTCGTCACCTTCAGAGTGCGTCACAGTTTTCGCGACGCGAACAACTTGTTTTGAGGTAAGTTCACCTGAGCCCACCGCAGCAAACATATCATCTACGGCGTTCAGACTAAGCGCCACGGACATTGCCTTGTAATCCAGTGAGGTAAGCGCCAATCGAGCACACTCCCGCTCGACCAGCTCACGTCCTGCCGCCACATTGTCGTCGCGATTTTGAGCCTTAAACCATTGCTGCACGCAATTGCGTGCCCGTGCCGTCCGCAAAAACCCTGAGGACGACAGTAGCCAATCTCGGCGCGGCTGTACTGTGTTTGCGGTTAATATCTCGACGCGATCTCCCGTACCTAAAACATAGGTAAGAGGCACCAACGTGCCGTTTACTCGAGCGCCCCTGCATCGATGCCCAACCTCGGTGTGAACATGATAGGCAAAGTCCAAGGGGGTTGCCCCTTGAACTAAACTCACGACATCGCCCTTGGGGGTAAAAACATAAACACGGTCTTGTGCAGAGTCGAAGGTAAACTGCTCTGCAGTCACTTCATCGTCACCCACTGTTTCGTGCCATTCGAGAACCTGTCTAAGCCAACTGAGCTTTTCCTCGTAAGTATCAGGGCCAGCCCCATGGCTATCACTGGCTTTGTATCGCCAGTGCGCACAGACACCCAACTCAGCTTCCTCGTGCATCTCCTCAGTGCGGATCTGAACTTCTAAAATCTTTCCTTCAGGCCCAATAACTGCCGTATGCAGCGACCGATAACCATTTTCTTTGGGGCTGGCGATATAATCATCGAACTCATTCGGTATATTTCGCCACATGCCGTGCACGACACCCAGAGTTTGATAACAAGCGGCTACATCGCTCACGAGTATGCGTAAAGCCCGAATATCGTGCACCTGGGAAAAGCCAATGCCTTTACGCTGCATTTTTCGCCAAATGCTATAGATATGTTTTGCGCGGCCTGTAATTTCAAAAGACAGCTCCGATTGGGTCAGCGTTTTCGTTAATTGCGCATTAACCCGCGCAATAAAGCTGTCTCTATCCTGACGCCGCCCATCGAGTAAATTCGCAATTCTGTGGTAGGCCTCTTTATTGGTGTAGCGGAAAGAAAGATCTTCCAACTCCCATTTCAAATGACCAACACCCAACCGATGCGCCAGCGGTGCATAAACATTAAAAACCTCCCATGCAATGCGCTGCTGCCGATGTTCATCGGCTCCTTTTAAAACGCGCATCGCAACGGTGCGCTCCGCCAGCTTGATTAATGCCACACGCACGTCATCGACGATGGCTACCAGCATGCGTCTGATATTGATATTGGGTGCAGCAGACTGCCCCAGCACAGGAACATCGCTTAAATCAGTGAGGTCACTCACTGCGGCCATACGCAAGACGCCGTCAAGAAGGCTCGCGACTTTGTCACCAAAGCGCTGCCTGAGGCTATCGATAGAGATGACCTGCTGGCGAACCGAGCGGTAAAGAAAGCCGGCTATTAATGCGTCTGGACCCAGCCTCAGCTCGGCGAGAATTTGCACCGTCTCGAGACCCACTGACAACACATCGGCATCACCAGCCCAATCCAGCGTTCCCTGAGACTGCGCCGACCCCTGCTCACGCAGCAGCGCGAAAGCGTCAATCAGTCTTGTTTGATCAAGCGCATCGAGGGGTATAGCAAGACCTGTCAGCCAGCTCGCAAAACTGTCCTGATCTAAACTTGCGGTTTCAAGTAAAGCTCTGACTTGCACCATGGCAAAGCGTCCTCAAGTTCCGTAAACACCCGTTGAGAGATAGCGATCGCCGCGATCACAGACGATCGCCACAATAGTGGCGCCCTCAACTTCCTGGTTCACTTGCAATGCTGCACTGACTGATCCGCCCGACGATACCCCCGCAAAGATTCCTTCTTCAGCGGCAAGCCGGCGCATCATGAGTTCGGACTCCGACTGAGAAATATCAATGGTTCGATCAACCTTGGCCGACTGAAAAATAGTGGGGCGATAGGCTTCTGACCAACGTCTAATGCCCGGAATTTGAGAACCATCTTTAGGCTGCAGCCCAATAATCTGAATCTCAGGATTTTTTTCCTTTAAAAAAGCTGACACTCCCATGATCGTTCCTGTGGTACCCATCGAGCTAATAAAGTGCGTCACCTCGCCCCGGGTTTGGCGCCATATTTCAGGCCCGGTACCCCGATAGTGGGCCAGCGGATTATCAAAATTCCCAAACTGGTTTAGAACCGTGCCTTCGCCACGGCTTTGCATACCTTCGGCCAAGTCTCTAGCACCTTCCATGCCCTCCTCTCGACTGACCTGAATCAGCTCGGCACCATAGGCGGCCATTGCCAACTTTCTTTCTGAGCTCATGTGGGCCGGCATAATCAGACGAAGGCGGTAACCCCGTATCGCGGCG
>QXYP01000137.1:5094-8305 GCA_009886815.1 Halieaceae bacterium | reverse complement strand
TTTCATTGCCGCCACCATAGCCAATGCAATCCCGGTGTTGCCACTGGTGGCCTCAATCAAGGTGTCACCAGGTCGAATGTCACCTCTAGCTTCGGCCTCAGCAATCATGCTTAGAGCAGGTCTATCCTTTACCGAACCTGCTGGGTTGTTACCTTCGAGTTTACAAAGCACATGGTTATTCGAGCCCCTCGCCAACCTCTGCAAGCGCACTAGCGGAGTCTCTCCCACAACACTTTCAATCGTAGGGTAGGAATCTTCAGAGGAGTTCATCTAACGTCCTTTTCCGTCCTGTTCGCACTGGCAGATAAGCGTTCATGGCGTTGAGCATTGTTCAGGTTTTGCAACGGGTTCTTCACGCCACCTGAAAGCCTTTAGTAATTCGCGACTTTTCAGAGGCCGATCGCCCAGCTGTAACTGCAATGCTACACGGGTCAGCTCTTTTAAGCTCTGCCAGTTGGACAGCTCTAGACCATCACCATTAAATAACCAGTCCGCTATATTCAACAACTGATCACCGCGCAACACACCTTCGCCGTTGCCAACATCTCCAGAGGTAAAAACGCGGGGTAAAAACCCTTTAGCCGGGTCGTAAAAATAAGATTTAGTCGCCTCAACGGCATCATTATTCGCATCAGCATCAAAGCGAAGCCCGTAACCCAGCTCCTCAAGAAGCGTGAGCTCGAACTTCCGTAAATCCAGCTCAGCCTCTGTCAGCATCAGTGCCTCAATAGTCCCACCGTAGCGTGCAAATAGCGTTGGACAGCTGACGAATTTCGGCAACAAACGAACCAACAACTCATTGAGGTAGAAACCACTGAAAATTCGCTCTCCCGTTAATTCAACGGTGGCGCTTGCGACTTCGAGCCTGTTCAGCGTTTTTAACTCACCCCGTCCGCTCGTCGCGACCAGCAAAGGAATAAAAGGCTGAAGAACACCTGCGTGACTTCCGCCCCTGGCCTTACGTCTAGCACCTCTTACAACCGCAGATATACGTCCGGAATTGAGTCCCAACACATCAACAAGAAATCCGCCATCGCCATAGTTGCGCCGATGTAACAACCAAGCAGGCTCCAGCTCGCTGGCCATTGTTCAGATGCCGTCCTCGAATCCCAAGCTCCGAAGTGCACGTTCATCATCGGACCAGCCTGACTTCACCTTTACCCAAAGCTTGAGCATGACCTTGCCAGAGAAGGCCATTTCCATATCTTTTCTGGCTTCAGTACCTATTGAGCGCAAGCGGCTCCCTCCTTCGCCAATGACAATTTTTTTCTGCCCCTGACGTTCAACATAGATCAGCGCGTCAATACGCAGTAATTTACCATCCAGCTTGAAACTCTCGATTTCTACGGCAGTGGTATACGGCATTTCATCGCCTAATTGCCGAACTATTTTTTCCCGGATTAATTCAGCTGCAAGAAAACGTTCAGATCGGTTCGTCACCTGGTCTTCTGGAAAGAGGTGGGCTCCCGCGGGCATTTTATCGCGGATGTAGGTCATCAGAGCCGGCAGGTTGGACTGCCGGAGAGCTGAGATTGGAAAGATCGCGTCGAACCCGTATTTTAATCGCACAGACTCCGTCCAAGGCAGTAGAACCCCTGGATCTTCGAGCCGATCAATTTTATTAATAATTAGGGCCACTGGGGTTTCGGTATGTCGCAGTGCCTCCAGCACCAAATCGTCCTCTGAGGTCCATCGATTTCTATCTACGACAAAGAGCACTAGGTCCACATCGGCTAAGGCGCTACTGGCGGCACGGTTCATGTATCGGTTAATGGCCTTGCCCTGCTCCAAATGCATGCCGGGGGTATCGACAAATACAACCTGGTCACCACTATCGGTGTAAATACCCATAACTTGATGACGAGTTGTTTGAGGTTTTCTTGAGGTGATGCTGATTTTTTGACCCAGCGCATAATTGAGCAGCGTGGACTTGCCCACGTTGGGTCGACCTACAATGGCCGCGTAACCGCAGCGTTCGCTTCCGTCAGTCATCAGTTAGTTCTCCCATGGCCACAGAGGCAGCTTTCTGCTCGGCACTGCGACGGCTCGAACCCCGCCCCGAGAACGTGTTTTTTTGACCCTTAATATGACAGAGCACCTCGAATTCCTGCGCATGATCTGGCCCTTCGATAGCCACCAACTCATAGTTAGGTAACGGCAAGCTCCGTGCCTGTAACCATTCTTGAAGCAATGTTTTACTGTCTTTGTCGCCATCTAACTGAAGCTCACCTAATGCCCCGTCGAACCATTTTAAAATGACCGCGGCCGCAACTTCGTAGCCGGCATCCAGCAGAATAGCCCCGGCAACAGCCTCTACCGTATCAGCGAGAATACTCGCCCGATGTCGGCCACCACTTTTGCGCTCACCCACTCCCAGTGTCAGGCACTCACCTAGCGCATATTTTTCGCCCAGTGTTGCTAAAAACGTGCCACGCACCAAATTTGAACGGAGTCGCGTCAACTGACCTTCGCTTGCCTTCGGAAACTGAGTGTACAAACGCTGCGCTATGACATGATTGACGAAAGAATCCCCAAGGAACTCAAGCCGCTCATTGTTGCTGCGCCCCGCACTTCGATGGGTGAGTGCAAGTTTGAGGTTTTGCAGGTCCTGAAAACTATATCCGAGACGAGCTTGCAGACTCAGGAGTTGAGGTGACTGGCTGGACGGACTCAATTCCCATCCACTTTAAAGATCAAATCTTCAAAATTCATAACGCCGTCGACGATCCAGAAAAGAGGGAAGCGCACCTCGTAATTCGCATCTATCACGATCTTACGTCGCTCCCGGTAAATCTCAATATCGTTAGCGTCGATGACATCGACCTGTGAGGTGTGCAGCAATTTGCGAATACGCGTTCGAATTTCAGTAGAACTTTGGGTTTGGGGATCAAAATCGTCAACCGCTCGCTCAACGATATCTTTTACCGTCAAATACTCTAAATAGGATGGCGCAATTCTCAGCGACAGTATTAGGACGCCACCAAAAACCAACAGATACACAAGCAAGGTCCAAAAAGTGAACCCCCCTTGATGTGCGCTGACTATTCGCGATGTATTCATGATTACCTCTAACTGTCAGTCGATCGAACCGGCACGACCGAAAGAAGGGATCGAAAACAGCGACTCCCAATGCATCCAGATAGCCACGGCTTGCCCGACAATATCTCGCTCTGGCACCTGCCCCCACACTCGACTGTCGCCGGAGTTATCA
>QXYP01000137.1:0-5084 GCA_009886815.1 Halieaceae bacterium | reverse complement strand
CCAAACCCGGGAGTCTGAGCTGTTATCACGATTATCGCCCATCATGAAATAGTGGCCTGCCTTTACCGTGGCAGAAAAATCCCGTGAAGGCCGCCGCTGGTCTATTTGCATAAGGTAGCGATCTGATCCAACAGACTCAAGACCCACGTCATAACGTGATCGACCCTCGGGAACCGTGGCCAACCACTCCCTAGGAACAGGCTCACCATTGACTGTTATGGCCTTACCACGATACTCAATTCGATCACCCGGAATCCCTATTACCCGTTTAATGTAGTAGGTATCGTTCTGGTGAGGCGGGAAAAAAACCATCACATCACCCCGCTCAGGCTTGCCAATAGGCACTACCTGTGAGCGCGCCACAGGGAGCCTGAGGCCGTAATTGAATTTATTAACCAAGATAAAATCTCCCACTTCCAGTGTTGGCACCATGGAAGATGAGGGAATCTGAAACGGCTCAAAAAGAAAGGAGCGAAGTACAAAAACAAAAGCTAATAGAGGAAAAAACGAACGGGCGTACTCGACAATGACGGGCTCAGAGGCCGTTTCGGCAAAGGACGACCTGTATTTTTTGGCGTCCCCAGCATCGTCCTGCTCCCACTTTGGATATCGACGCTGGAGATCTGCGATCCTCGCCCGCCTAGGCCCCGCCGCAAAAAGCGCATCCAACGCCCAAATGAGACCACTACCTGACACCAGTATTAAAAGGATAAGGGGGAAATCGATATTCACATCAGCTCCATGACAATGGGGTTATTCAACTATCGACCTGCAGAACCGCCAGAAACGCGGACTGTGGGATTTCAACGTTACCCACCTGCTTCATTCGTTTCTTTCCGGCTTTTTGCTTTTCTAACAGCTTTTTCTTGCGCGTAGCGTCGCCACCATAACATTTGGCAGTCACATTTTTCCGTAAGGCTTTGACCGTTTGCCGCGCCACGATCTTGCCACCGACTGCCGCCTGAATAGCCACATCGAACATCTGGCGAGGAATCAACTCTTTCATTTTTTCGGTCAACACCCGGCCGCGGCCCTGAATGTGATCTCTATGCACAATGACCGCCAGCGCATCAACCCGGTCACCATTAATCAACACATCAAGCCTCGACAGAGGTGCTGCTTGAAAACAGTGAAACCCATAATCCAAAGAGGCGTAACCGCGACTCACTGACTTCAAACGATCAAAAAAATCGAGAACGACTTCCGCCATAGGAATGTCGTAAATCAGCTGTACTTGCTTGCCTAAGTACTGCAGATCCACTTGCGAACCACGTTTATCGATACAAAGCGTAATGATATTGCCCAGAAATTCCTGGGGCGTCAGGATCGTGCAACGGGCTATCGGCTCACGCATTTCCTGAATTTCGCCCACATCAGGGAGTTTAGAGGGGTTATCAACGTTGATAACACTGTCATCCTTCCTAACGATCTCATAAATCACCGTGGGCGCCGTGGTGATCAAATCTAGATTGTATTCGCGCTCTAACCTTTCCTGAATAATCTCCATGTGGAGCATGCCCAAAAAGCCGCAGCGAAAACCAAATCCCAAAGCATCGGAGGTTTCAGGCTCATAGAACAAGGACGCATCGTTTAAGGTGAGTTTTCCCAATGCATCTCGAAAGTCTTCGTAATCGTCTGAAGAGACCGTAAATATACCCGCATACACCTGGGGCTTCGCTTTTTTAAAGCCAGGCAGTGCTGGGGTGTCCGGATGCGCAACAGAAATTAAACTGTCACCAACCGGCGCGCCTTTAATGTCTTTAATCCCGGCAACGATGAACCCCACTTCGCCAGCAGCTAGGGCGCCAGTCTCGGTTCTTCGCGGCGTAAACACACCGACCATGTCGGCCTGATGTTGTTTCCCGCTAGATTTAACAATGAACTTATCGCGCTTACGCAACGTTCCCTGAGTCACTCTGACTAAGGAAACGACGCCTAAATAGTTATCAAACCAGGAATCGATGATGAGCGCTTGAAGTGGCGCTGCTCGGTCACCTTCGGGCGCTGGGATATTTTTAATGAGGTATTCCAGAGCATCCTCGATACCTAGCCCTGTTTTCGCGCTAACGGGGCAAGCCTCCTGGGCCTCAATACCTATAATCTCTTCGATTTCCAGCTTCACGGTGTCCGGATCGGCCTGGGGTAGGTCCATTTTGTTGAGAAGCGGCAGTACCTCTAGCCCCTGCTCTATCGCGGTGTAGCAATTGGCAACCGACTGGGCTTCAACCCCCTGCGCAGCATCAACCACGAGCAATGCGCCCTCACAAGCGGATAAGGATCGTGACACTTCATAGGAAAAATCGACGTGTCCTGGCGTATCAATAAAGTTGAGCTGATACTCTTCGCCGTTGTGCGCCTGATACTTCAACGTCACGCTTTGCGCCTTTATCGTAATGCCTCGCTCGCGCTCCAACTCCATGGAGTCCAGTACCTGAGACTCCATTTCACGATCAGATAGGCCGCCACAGTGCTGGATAAAACGATCGGCTAGCGTCGATTTGCCGTGATCGATGTGCGCAATAATTGAAAAATTGCGGATATGACTTAGTTCAGTCACGCGCTGAGTTCCCGATAATGCCGGGCCGGGATCGGCCCAGAAGGCGCGGCATTCTAACCCACCGGGCTACAGGATGCATTTGCCGTCGGTGCGACCGCAAATTATTGCTCTGCTTGGGGCACGCGAATCGCCAAAAACAGGGGCGCGCCTTGCCGAATCAGCCGAATCGCTACCGACTGCCCAGGCTGCAACCGGCTTACTGCATCCTCGAAGTCATTGATCGACTGAATCGCGCTACTCCCTAAGCGAGTGACCACATCGCCACCGACAATACCCGCCATGGCTGCAGAGGATTCCGGGGCCACTTCCAGCACCAACACACCGCCACTGAGGCCCAATTCGGCCATCATTTCCTCGTCCGCGGTCTCCAGAATCATGCCAAAAATAGCGTCACTATCAGGCGCATCCGGCATGCGTCCGCTCACAGAAGGACGCTCTCCTGCATCAAGTCCACCAACGACAACCTCCAAAGTTTCATTACGACCATCTCTGCGCACCACTGCCTCGACTTTACTGCCCGGAGCAATAAGACCGACTACGTGAGGAAGGTCCGAGGAGGTGTTGATGGGCTGTCCATCAAATTCAAGGATAATGTCACCACTTTGCAAATCTGCGTTCTGGGCCGGAGAGTTTGCCCCCACCTGTGCGATTAAGGCACCCCGTGGGCGATCGAGGCCAAAGGACTCAGCAAGATCGCGGTCCACGTCTTGAATACTAACGCCCAGCCACCCTCGAGTGACCTCTCCAGAAGTTTTAAGCTGCATAACCACGTTTTGTACGACCACCGCGGGTATGGCAAAGGACAGGCCGATTGACCCTCCCGAGCGCGTAAATATTTGCGAATTTACCCCGACGACTTCACCCTGCAGATCAAAGAGCGGGCCGCCCGAATTGCCCGGATTAATGGCCACATCGGTTTGAATAAAAGGTACGTAGTTTTCGCCAGCCTCGGTAGGCAGACTGCGCCCCTTGGCACTCACAATGCCCGCGGTAACCGAGAAATCAAGACCAAACGGCGAGCCAATGGCCAGCACCCACTCTCCCACCGACACATCGTCTTCAGCTATTGTCAAAACTGCGAGTCCTTCAGATTCTATCTTTAACAAAGCCAAATCTGAACGGACGTCGGTGCCAACAATTTCAGCCTCAAACTCACGCCGATCTAACAGTCGCACGGTAACCGACGTCGCGCCCTCTACCACATGGTGGTTGGTGACGACGTAGCCGTCCTCAGAAATAATAAATCCAGACCCCGTATTCTGCCGCTGCTGCTGCGGTGCGCGCCCTCGAAATTCAAAAAAACGGCGCAAGTACTCTGGCAACTCTTCAAGTTCGTCGGGACTAGGCATGGCCTGTGCCTCGGACTCAACAAGGATTTTCACGACGGCAGGGGCAGCAGCTTCCACAATGGGCTGAAAATCGGGCAACGCTGCTTGCGTTGACCAGGGCGTTAGGGCGAGTAAAGCCACGAGGACTAGTTTGTACATCGTTCTTCTCCTTGAATTCAGACCTTTAACAGGCCACAACATCCTTTTACTGACGCGCGATAACAGTAGAACTCATCCCGAGAGACGATGCGGAGATCACTGATGACAGACGCGGTTCGAAGATCTGTCTGGGAAACACCCAATGCGTAGCGAGTCTCACACATCCGAATCCGATCAGCAGCCCCAGAAGGAATGCCATTACGGTAGCAAACTCACCGTATGGCTGGGCAAATAACACCGCAGTAATACCGAACAACAATGGGGCAAGATAGACCAGCAGCGAACCCTTCAATACGGCGGACTCTGGCAGCTCAATTTCGACCTCGTCATCGACTTTACAGTCTTGTGCCCGAACCGCTTCTGTCTCAAGGGCCTGCACGAGTCCTCGATGGCCAGTGGTACGGCTGACAATACCTTGTCCACACCCGGCTCGCGCAGCGCATTTGCCACACAAGGAACTCGGAATGGTTTCCACCCATACCGAGGCTGTCTCAACAGCAACAACACGTCCAATTTCACGCAGCATTTAACGCGTCTCATCTCGCTGACGAATGGCTTCGGCTAACAGCCTAGCCGTGGTTATCGGCACTTCCCCAAATACAGTCACTAGCTTTCTCTGAGCCATACCTCGCGTATACGAAAGCGAGGCACCTCTGAGAGCAAAACCCTCCCCGCTGGGCAAGGTCTTCGGCTGATTTTCCACGAAAATAGAAACGCTGGCGAGCCCATCACTCAACACCAGAAAATCTACCGGCTGTCGCCCTTGGTCGACCACTGTGAATCCAGGTGGCACCGCCGCTAAATAATATTTTGAGGGTTCTGTTGCTGCGCCGCCAATATCGGCGTTGACCGGAGCAGCCTGTGCTTCTAAAGCAATATTGGCAAATTCATATCGCTCAAGAATCTTTCCCTCAGGACTCGCTGCCAAGACGCGAAGCGGCACGTGAAATTCTGCGTCAATGTCCATGACATAGGCGAGGCGCAACGTATCGCGGGGTCGAGCTGACAATCGGTAGGTAGCGCGGCCTGCAACGGCGGGT
>QXYP01000136.1 GCA_009886815.1 Halieaceae bacterium | reverse complement strand
CCCAACCCAAAACCTCTTGAGACGACCAACCAAAACATGGGCCGGTGCCAAACAAGGACGCAGCTTTGGATTTGGAATACCAATAAGCGGGCACGTAATGTGCGGCGTCCAGAACGCCGCGGTGCACCGCGTCTTGCATCTGGCTGGTTTTGACAACCGAGTCGACGGCCAGAAGGTCAATTTTCAGCGAGCTGCCGGCCATGGCGTGAACACGATCCACATAGGATTGCGCATTCTCTAAGAATATGCCGCCGCCCCAGGCTGCTTGCATTTTCAATGTGGTTGTGTGGTTTGCGGCAATCGCTGGCGTCGCCAATGCTGCGGCACCTACAACGGCAGAGCCGCGCAGGAATTTTCTACGATTCAGAGTGTCAGTCATGTTTCCTCCCAAGGATTTCTCGAGTTTGACGATACGCAATGCGCCGCCAGACTTTATTTTAGGGTTCTCGCACCTAACTTGGCCTCTAAAGATCACCGATCCTCACACCCAAGCCCTCACAGCACCAGCTCCTCAACCAACAGTTGACGAATAGATCGCCGAAGACAAGCAATTCCTATGCATTTTATTGGACAGATTGCCGCTCCAAAGATGGAAAGTTCCAAATTATAGGCGCTAACATCGGCAACCCATATTTGGAGAAAATGAGGCATTCTTCGAATAATTACCTATTTTATTAAAAAAAATCGGGATAATTCAGTCTATATTGAAAATATTTAAATGATATTTTCGATGAAATCATAGCATCATATTTCGGGTCATTTGGTTAGAAAATTTTACCAAAATAATTTGTTAAAATGATTGAGGCTCATTCCAGATAGCGTCTTTCAAAGTGTCAGACCCTCCGAATCGACCTTTCTGCTCAGTGCAAACGAGCAACTTCTCTCGGCTCCACGTCTAAGTGCCGAACCGTTTGGCGGATCCCCTGCACCCCATCGCGCCGCACAGCTGAGGTGCGTCGATCAAACCAGTGCGAGTCTGATAACTTGCTCACGTCACCACGCGATTTTCGAAACCCAAGTCCTATTCAACGACCGTGCAGGCAAAGGCTTGCGACTGTATAACTGGCTCTGATCGATATTTTATGATCGCAGTGTGAAACAATATCCCCGCGTCGAGCCAATACAAATCGTCACGCTCCTCAGATTGCGCACGGGCACGAAATCCAGAGGCGCCATCAAGCGTGACGTGATAGATGTCGTGATAAAACACACCGTCGCCAGTAAGGTTTTGTCCTTCTTGTAAAAAATTCAAAATCCGTCCTGGAAATGCGGGGCTCATGCGCCCGTCTGCCGACAGCGAAATGCGATCAAGTTCAACACAGCTATACCGTACATCGGCCAAAATGGTGGTCCCGATGAATGCAAACGAAAGAACTATTGCGAACCGTTTCATTTTTATGAGGTAGCGTCTTTGAGCGCAAAGGCAACGGCTGCTACTGTGTTATTATGAAGCCCTCTGCATAACGCCCTTTCAACATTGAAAAAGAGGGCAACGCCGGCTTGGGTGGGCACATATATGCGGTGGTGGAACCGCTGCAATATTTGAACGATACATATATCAGTAAGTTGAGGCGCTGAATGCGCCTAAGGGGCTACTGGGCTACTGGGCTACTGGGCTACTGGGCTACTGGGAGGCAGGCCGCCGCAGGCCGGTGTTGCAACCGAGCAAAGTGTTTTGGCTTGGCAACTATATTATGTAGATGTCTGTTATATATCCTACCAAAACAAACCACCCAAAGCCTAACTCTGCAATAATGATTAACCAAGACGACCCGGTTTGGGGCAAGGTGACAAAGTGCAAGTAATAACATGTCCCTAAACCACTTTCTCTAAAACCTCAAAGGCGTCCCAGGGCTTTTCAGCCTCCGGGACGCCTGCCTAGTTCATATGTTTCGCTCTAGAACTGATGCTGAAACGAGAGCTTTACTGATCGGCGCTTTGTGCCCCCAATTCCCTCTTGCTCCAGTTCCGCTTGAAAAACGGTGGCACCATCGTTGGAGATCATTGTCATCCCCAACACACCCCCCGTACCACAGTCTTTGCTAAGACTAGATGCGCGCACGGCTTCACAGGAGATTTTAGGACCAATCGAGAAAGATGACCGATAGCCCGGCATTGCGTGATCTGCCACCCTCAGTTTAACATGGGGTGTGAACGAAATGGATGCAAGATCGACACCGCCAACGTCCAAGCTCAAGTTATTATTGGTCAGACCATAGGCTGTTCCTGAGATCGGGATTGAATGCACATTGGTGCGGGCGACGTTGAACGCCAGTTCCGGAGCAATTGTGATATTCCCCCGCTCGATGAAGCCCGTGACACTCCCACCAACGCGCCCAATAGCTGTCCGATAGTCACTGGACACAGCCAGGGTGGTATTGGACGCATCAAAATCATGCTGCCGCTGCCCGAGCGAGGCGAAGCCGCTGACAATCAGCTTGTCATTATAGATCCGGTTAAAATATCCGCCAAAGGACAGGCCAACACTATTTTGCGTCCCATTGAATGTCCCGCCAACCTTGGCCTTGCCGATGTCAGCGCCGATATAATACCCCAACATAACATCCTGTGAAAACTGAGTTTCATAGGCCAATCGCGCGGTGAGGTAGCCACTGGAGTTGCCAAGGCTATCACTGAGGAAGTCAAAATCGCCAAAGGCAACCCTGTGCCATTGTTTACCACCCACAGTGGAGAGGGCGAAAAAATCACAGTTGGTTCTAAAGCTGCCATTGCGATAGCGCGCCGTGCCGGTGATGTCGAAGGGCACAAAACCGTTCACCCCTTGGGCGTTGGATTGGCGCCGTGCCATGAACCTCTGGAAGCCCGCGCGAACCATTCGCTGGTCAGCGGCCAGTCCAGCGCGCAATTCACGGCCCGCTTCCCCCCGGATCACCGCCGCAAGCTCATCTTCATGCGCCGCCAAGGCCGTGGCAGGGCTGCCCGCTTGCACCTGCAAGATGTTGGACAGTTGGTTCGACGTCCCAAGAGCGGTCGAGACCACGCCAGCGGCCACAGAGACAGACACTTGCTGCCCCAGCACCGGCGTCACAGCAATCGCATAGCTCGTACCGCTGCCGGTCACGCCAGTGACTTGGCCATTTACCACCGTGACATCGCTTGCCACAAAGCTCACGACCGGGCTGGACAAGGTTGCCGTGACAGTGAAAGGCCCAGTGACCGTACCCGAAGGCCCAGTCAAAGCCACCGTCAAGGCCGCCGCGCGGGTGACAGTCACCGTATAGCTTTGGGTGGTGGTGCCGTCTTGCGCAGTGACCTGAACGGTGACCGTGTTGCTGCCCACTGCAAGGGTGACAGGGGTTGCGGCGGAGGCGCCGTTGACGGTCGCAGTTGCATTGGCATCATTGGTGGTGGGGGTCACTATGAGAGAGCTCACGCTATTGGGCAC
>QXYP01000135.1:1556-17437 GCA_009886815.1 Halieaceae bacterium | reverse complement strand
GCTGTGTTTAGAGGCGGTAGACCCTAACCATCTCCCCGACGATGTGGCGGCCCTGTTTATTACGCGAGGCTTTAGTTGAAAAACTGTCAAATCCGAGCAGGGAGTAACGGAGGAGCACACGTACTTAAACTTCAGGGCGACGTGCGTTTGGTCATGTGTACTGCTCTCGACGAATACTTTGAACGTATGTTTGCCGAGCCCGACTTCCTCTCGGTATGGGTGGATGTTACCGAGGCGACGGGGCTCGACAGTACCACCTTGGGCATGCTGGCGAAGCTTGCCATCAGTACCGAGGCTCAATTTGGGTTCAAACCTGCCATTTTTAGCTGTGACCCCAGCATTGACCGACTGCTACAGGCTATGGGCTTTAGTCAGCTTTTTGAGGTGCGCAGCGAGCGTTGCGACGTTGATTGCTGTCGTGACTTGCCAGCCAGAAATGCCAGTGAGGACGAGGTGCGTCTCAAGGTTATTGAAGCGCATCGCACTCTAATGGGCCTTAATGATGCCAACCACGCAGCCTTTCAAAGCTTGGTTATGACCCTAGAGGCTCAATGACCCTGCCGAAGTATATGTTCCAGCTTCACCTGATCAGCAGCGAATCGCCGAATACCATCAGACAGCTTTTCGATCACCATGGCCTCTTCATTGTTTTGCCAGCGATAGGCTCCCTCCGAGAGGGCAGCCGGTTTTTTTCGGCTGGCAGCGAGGGGTATAAGTGCTTGAGGCAAATTTTCGAGATCTTTGCTCAGGGCCTCCATGAGGTCTGGACTGATTGTTAGGCGATCGCACCCGGCTAAGGCCTCGACCTCACCGGTATTACGGAAACTGGCGCCCATTACGACGGTGCCATAACCATGGCTTTTGTAATGGTCGTATATTCGTATTACCGACTGTACCCCAGGATCTTCACTGGGGTGGGTGACTTTAAGGTCGGTATTCGCCAGATACCAATCAAGAATACGCCCAACAAAAGGCGATATCAGGAAGACGCCGGCATCGGCACAGGCCTGGGCTTGGGCAAAGCCGAACACTAACGTTAGGTTGCACTGTATACCCTCGCGTTCGAGAATTTCTGCGGCACGAATACCTTCCCACGTGGCGGCAATTTTAATAAGAATACGGTCGCTGGTAATGCCTTGCTGGTCATACAGTGCCATCAACTCTCGAGCTTTTGCGACCGTCGCCTGGGTGTCAAACGATAGACGGGCATCGACCTCTGTACTGATGCGGCCGGGAATTAGCTGGATAATTTCTGTGCCCACAGCAACGGCAAACTGATCGCAAGATTCAGACTTAGAATACTGGCCTGTTTTGACCGTCGCAACGAGCTCTTCAAATCGCGGCATTTGCGCTGCTTTTAACAGCAGGGACGGATTTGTTGTGGCGTCCTGGGGCTTTACCCGCTCAATAGCATCGATGTCGCCGGTGTCAGCCACAACATCAGTCATGCCTCGGAGTTGGTCCAGTTTGTTCATTTAATGGTCATCCGTGAGTTTTTGTTTGCGTAGGCTGAAATCGCGATGAGACGCTATTCAACCACAGATTTCTTGCCATGGCGTTGAGTAACTTCGGCGAGAGCGGCTAGTAATACCTTTCCGTCAGCATCGATAAGATGAGCGCCTTCACTAAGTGCCCTGCGAAATAGACGGCCCCCTGGCTGTTGATGAAAGAGCCCCAAGATGTGTCGCGTTACGTGGTTGAGTCGGCCGCCATTCGCCAAGTAATCGTCGACATACGTAGACAGCTTGACGATAACTGACTCTCGAGTGAGGGCGGGATCTTCTGCACCAAAGAGTCTTGAGTCGACGGTGCTTAACAGCCAAGGCGTTTGATAAGCCGCTCTACCGAGCATGACGCCATCGACTTTAGTCAGGTGTTGTTCACATTCCTCCAGACTTTGAATGCCCCCATTTAACACGATAGTGAGGTGTGGAAACTGTTCCTTCAGCGCATAAACCCACTCATAGTTGAGTGGCGGTATTTCTCGGTTTTGCTTGGGCGACAGCCCCTCTAGCCACGCTTTTCTAGCGTGAACAATAAATACATGGCACCCGCCTTCAGCTACGGTTCCGACAAAGTCTCGCAGCTCCTCGAAGCTTTCCTGGTGATCTATGCCGATGCGTTGCTTCACGGTAACGGGAATATCAACGACCTCTCGCATGGCTGCTACGCAGTCCCGAACAAGCTTAGGTTCGGCCATTAAGCAGGCCCCAAAACGGCCGTTTTGTACTCTATCTGATGGGCACCCACAGTTGAGGTTTACTTCATCGTAGCCTCTGGTTTCAGCCATTTGGGCGCAATGGGCAAGATCTTGCGGGCTCGAACCGCCTAATTGTAAGGCGAGCGGATGCTCTGCACTGCCGTAGCCTAAATGACGATCAACATCGCCATGCAGCAGTGCACCCGTGGTGACCATTTCTGTATAAAGCCGACTGCGGTGGGTGAGCTGGCGCCAAAAGTGTCGACAGTGGCGATCCGTCCAATCCATGCAGGGCGCTGTGCAAAAACGCCAGGGTGACGGTGAGCTGGAATCCGCCGCATTATGAAACATTTTATTCATACTGATAGGGTAGAGTAGTTGGGTGTGTCAGTGCCAGTGCCAGCGCGTACAATCCGGACCTAACGATGTGGAACTCTTGTCAATGTGGAACGCCTGTAGATGCCTATTAAACTGAGCTGCTCGGTTTTTCTGTGGGCAGCAGTATGGTTACAGATACAGCCTGTACTTGCGGAGGTTGCGGTCGATGAGTTGGTGACTGAATCGGTTCCGGCCGAAGTCTCAAATGCTGATACGATTTTGGGTCGGTATATCGCAAAAAAGGCGCAAGCATTTTCTGAATCAGATATCGAATTTTCTCGATCCCGCAGCAACGCCCCATTTCTTCCGGTCGCTTACCTTGGCACGTCTTATTACGACGATGCCACGGTGCGCGAGTTTCCAGAGGCTGGAAATTCTGTTCGTTACCAGCAGAGCAGTGCAAGCGCGGCGGGAGGATTACCTTTTCTGCTTAATCAAACGGATGCGTTGGTCGTCGGTTTTTATGCTAGCCATAGCCAATTTACCCTCGATGATTCCGAAATTTTTGAATCGCAGAAATTTAATGTCGATACGGCTGCTTTAGGGTTGGGGTACTTTAAACAATGGAGTGAAGATTGGCAGCTTATGGGTTTTCTGATGCCTTTCTACAATGACAACAACCTCGATAACGGTGCCGCCTATTGGCAAACTATGGGAGGCGTTTTTACGCGTTATATTGCCTCGGATGACATTTGGTGGATGTTTGGTGTCTTTGCCAATACATCTCCCTACGATGATTACTGGCTGCCCTACTTGGGGGTTTCTTATACCATTAATCAAGAGTGGTCTATCAGCGGCATTATGCCTTGGCCTCAGGTTATATATGCGCCGTCACCGAATTGGTTTTTCGCCGTTGGTGGCATGATTTCAGGTTCGGGCTGGGCGATTGATGCCAATGAGAGCACCGCTAGCAGAGATATCAATGCGTTTGATTTTGGCATCGATTTCAATCATCGAATTAAGGGAAGCTTGTGGGCGTCTTTAAGTGCTGGTGTTGGAGGGTTACGAGCGCTGCAATTTGACGACGGTACTGAACTTGAAGGACCTGAGTTTGATATTTCCCGTAGCCCATTTATTCGACTGAATTTATCAATCAGGCCGGGTGAGGCTTTTTAGTGGCGTGGCTTGGCATTTACCGCGCTGTTTTAACTGCAGATATGTGAGGATTAAAACCATGTTCGAGACGTCACACATTAATCGACGACGCGTAATACAGGGCATGGGGCTTACCCTAGGCTTGGCCTCCCTGCGGGGCTTTGAGGTTGTAGCCGCTGCACCGGCCTACTTCACCCACGGGATCGCCAGTGGCGACCCATTGAGTGACCGTGTGATTTTGTGGACGCGAGTGCTACCCGGTGATGGAGCGGCGAAGACCTTGGCCGGGACATGGGAGGTCGCAGAAGATCGGCAGTTTGACCGCATTGTGGCGAGGGGTGAAACGGCAACAGGTCCTGAGCGGGATTACACGGTTAAGGTCGATGCCACAGGGTTGAAACCGGGCAAAGGGTACTGGTTCCGGTTTGTTTTTAATGGGGTGACCTCTGCAGTAGGGCGCACTCGTACGATGCCTGTTGGTTCGGTGGAGGCGTTTAGCGTGGCGGTTTGCTCATGCTCCAATTATCCCCAGGGGTATTTCAACGCGTACAAGGATATTGCCGAGGCAGATGTTGACCTAGTGATGCACCTTGGCGATTACATTTATGAATACGCACAAGGGGTGTATGCCAATCCCTAAGTTGTTGATTCTCTGGGAAGGGCCGTGGTTCCTGAGCATGAAATATTGGCTTTAGAAGATTACCGCCAGCGCTATGGTTTATATCGCACCGATGTCGATTTGCAGGCCGCCCATGGGGCCCACCCTTGGATTTGTGTTTGGGACGATCACGAACTGGCGAACAATACCTGGCGCGATGGTGCTCAAAATCATAATGAAGATGAGGGCGAGGGCGATTTTTACGTTCGAATGCAGATGGCCCGAAAGGCATACCACGAGTGGATGCCTATTCGAACGCCTGCGCAGACCGATCAAGGGCCCATTTACCGGTCTTTCCAAGTCGGCGACTTAGCCGACATAATCATGCTAGATACACGACTCGTGGGGCGTGATGAGCAGCTAGATTACAAGCGCGACCTCATTGACGCTAAGCGGTCGCCTCAAGTTTTTCAGGAAACGTTACTTTCTGATCCCAAGCGAAGTTTGTTGGGTGAAGACCAACTGCACTGGCTGGCTAATCAATTGGCTGCGAGTAAAGATCGTGGGGCGCCCTGGCAGTTTTTGGGGCAGCAAGTGTTGATGGGAAAAATAAATATTCCTCAAATGACACAAGAGCAGCTCGCCACACTAAACCTACCAGAAGAGGTACGGAGCTATGTGCTGGGGATGCTGCAGTTAGGTGCCTATGGTTTACCCATGAATCTCGATGCCTGGGATGGTTATCCCGCAGATCGCGAGCGGGTTTATCAGCTGTTGTTAGAGCTGGCTAATAATCCGGTGGTTGTCGCGGGCGATACGCACAACGGTTGGGCCTTCAATCTGCAGACAGAGGCGGGGCGTTCGGTAGGCGTAGAGATCGGATGTCCGGGGGTTACCAGCCCGGGACTGGAGAGTTACTTCCCACTGCCGCCCGAGCAACTGTCACAGCTACTGCGTGATAGCAGCCCCGAGTTGGTCGCGCTTGACACGCAGCGTCGTGGATGGTCAAAAGTGACATTGACCCCGGAAGCAACAAAAAGTCAGTGGCGCTTTGTGAGTTCAATTTTAGATCGAGAGTATTCAGTAGAGGAAACGTCGCCTCTAATCGCCAAAATGGGCTCTCGACAATTCGGTTAGGTATTAAGCTGGCAGCGTAAGCGTGAATACTGCTCCATCTTTGGAGTTTTTCACCGACAACTTGCCGCCTGAATCCTTAATGATTGAGTACGAAATTGATAGGCCCAAGCCGGTCCCTTTTCCGACCTCTTTTGTGGTGAAAAAGGGATCGAAAATTCGCTGGATATGGTTGTCTGGGATGCCGCCGGCGGAATCTGCGACTGTAAGCTGAATGCTATGGGCAGTCTTTTGGCGAGCGCTGATCAATATCCAGTCGACACCGTTGCGATCTTGAGAGCTTTTAAAAGCATCCCTAGCATTGGAGATGAGGTTCAGCAGCACTTGCTCAAGGCGGATAGGGTGAACCTTGCACGGCGTCATTGATGCTTCGATCTCTGTTCGGAATTCAATGCTTTCAAGCCTGAGACTGGACTCAACGAGTAAGTAAGTGTCACTGACAACTGAGGCGATATCAGCCTCGGCTTGCTCTTCATTTGCCAGTCGCGCAGATTTTCGCATGTGGTCCGTAATAACAGAGGCGCGATCAATTTGAGTATTGATTTGCTCCAGCTTTACCAACGCATTTTTCTCTGCTTTGGATTTATCACGCTGGTATTGCAGCATCAGATTTGTCGCAGTGAGCTTTATGGCGTTAAGAGGCTGATTAAGCTCATGGGCAATACCGGCAGCCATCTCCCCAAGCGTGGCGAGCTTGTTGGTTTGTTCGAGCTGACGTTGTTGGTCGTGTTCTTGGGTAATGTCAGTGAGCGTTAGAATGGTGTTGCCACCCTCGAGGGCCTGCACGCGTAGGGTTAAGCGTTGCTCTTGCAAGGTATGCATGATAATGGGCGCTGACAGGCTTTGGTAAAACTTGAGCAGTTGTGTCTGGATAGTCTCAGAACCGCTAGCGTCAATTCTCGCGATCTGCGCTGACATTTCTTTAAACAGGTCGTCAGCTAACAATCCCTCAATAGCAACATTTGAAGATAAATCGAGTAATTTTGAAAAATACGCATTGCTATAAGTTATTTCGGACTGATGATTAAGTAGAACGATACCTGCAGCCAATTGTTCTACGGCAGAACCGAGCGCTTGTACGGTGCTTTCAAATTTCTTTTGACGAGTTAGATCGTTTATAAAGGTGACAAATACCTGCTGCCCATTAATTTCAACGTCGCGAACATCAACTCTCGCGGTAAACGTATCACCATTTTTACGCGTCAGTGTTGTATCGATTTGATTGGAATAGGTTCCAATTTCTGAGCCGGTTTGATCACTCATCACACGCTGACTCATATCCAGCGTTTGTGTTTCTGGGGCAATATCAAGAACTCGCCGACCTTGTAGCTCTGATATAGAGTAGCCAAAGAGTTTTTGCGATGCGGCGTTTACATTGATCACTCGCCCGTCGCGGGAGATGGTAACGACTGCTTCTGAAACAGAATCTAACGTCGCTTGTAGCAGGTTCTGTGAATTTCTTAACGCTGTAATATCGGTGCGAAACCCTGCTAAATAACCAGACGAGGTGCGAGACTCAACCACATTCATCCAACGACCATCGTCTAGTCGAACCACCTTGTTAGACTCAGCCAATTGATGAGCACTCACTCGTTGCTCAACCCATTGCTCCTCCTGGCCCACAGCCTCGGGATACATGCCAATTTCAATGCCTTTACGCAGTGTGTCTTCAAATGTAATGCCCCTGCGCAGAAAGGGTTTTAGCCGCGTGTCGAGATTTTGATAGCGCCGGTTACTCAAAAACAGCCGGTCGTTTCTATCCCAAACTACAAAGGCATCTGGCGCTTGATCTACGGCCTCCTGAAGGATCTTGAGATCCTCGATGGAACTCAGGGTGAAAAACACATATTTTTGTAAAAAATAGATGATGACGCCGCTGAATAGCACGGTGTAGGCGGTCCTTAAAGTCCATCGATAGTTTGAGTTGAGTACCCAATTAGCGTCGGTGATTTCGGGTAAATACCCCAGCAGTTTGGCGATTAAAAAACCGATTAAGACGGTTATCGCGGTTGCCAGCTGTTTAAGAGCTACCGTTGGACTAAAAAATATCGCGGCCAATAATGCAATCAGCGGCAAATTAAATAAGGTGACGGCATTGAGCCCAGAATTAAACAGGCCAAAGGCGAGGCTGGTAACCAATAAGCACTGCGTTAACGTCGCTCTAAACTTATAAGTTCTCCCTTTTTCGGTGAAGTAAGCCAAGGGCGTGCCCGTGAAAATAACGAGCCAAACAGCCCACGTCACTAAAGGCAATTCATAGGCGTCATTTATAGCTGATCTCAACAGCATGAGCCCAAAAACCGCGAAATGAACCGCGAAAGCCAGCCAGTAAGCTTTCGTGGCAAGAGAAGTTAAGAACTGTTCTTTAGTGTTTGCAACCATTGTGCTTACTCAACACATCCTTGTGTTGTATTCCGTTCGGTGAGGCGATCGTTAATTCTTTTAAAGTCGCCTCCAAGCTTACTCGTTGGCGTCTCGTCGGATGGTAAGACATTGTAGGGTTAACTGGTAGCCCGCTGCGCATTAAGTACATAGAAATCTCTACTAGGGTCGTTAGAGGGGATCGCAGTGAGAGGTGCCTTTGTGGCGGCCTACTAACAGGAGGTTTATTATGGCTCATAAGCCAGTCGATGGTTTGTACTGATGCTAACGCTGAAATCTCGCATGAACAGAGACTCCCAAGTTCTATGTCAACTGCACACAAGGATCGTAAGAGACCATGTCTTATTCAAATCAAGCGGCTTTAATAACCGGTGCGAGTTCAGGTGTTGGTGCTGCGGTGGCAATAAAGCTCGCCAAATTGGGCGTCAATGTCGCCGTTAATTACAATTCGTCACAAACCGGTGCAGAGGCCGTTGTTGATCATGTTGTTCAGGAAGGGGTTCAAGGGATAGCGCTGCAGGGCGACGTGAGTCAGGAAAAAGACTGTCGTCGCATGGTCAGTGAGACGATCGAAAAGTTTGGACGGCTCGATATATTGATCAACAATGCTGGCACCACAACGTTTGTACCGCACCATGATCTTGAGGGGCTTACCGAAGATATCTGGCATCAAGCTTTGGGGGTTAATCTCATGGGTGCCTTTTTTATGACACGTGCTGCCGCTCCTTACTTACGCGATGCAGGCTCAGGTGCAGTGGTTATGACCTCCAGTATAGCCAGCCTGACTGCGAATGGCAGTTCGATAGCGTATTGCGCCTCCAAGGCGGGTATGAATAGCCTCACGAAAACGCTGGCTAAAACCTTGGGTAAAGACGGGATTCGTGTCAACGCTGTGCTGCCCGGATTAATTGATGGTGACTGGGCATTCAATACTTGGGGCGGGGGTGATGCAGGACAGTACGATCAATTAAAGGCTGCTTTTTCTGAGCAAACACCACTGGGGCATGTGGTCACGCCAGACGATGTTGCCGATGCGATTCTATCTTTCGTTACCGGGTCGCGTTATGTGACGGGACAATTGCTGACGCTTGATGGTGGCTTTACGCTGTAGCTTGAAGGTGGCTTTACGCTGTAGATGAGGCCGGTGGCGGGTTGTTTCAATCGATGGCGAAAAAAAGTGCCTCGATGCTTATATTTTTAGCTGTTTAGCGGCATGGCACTGGCCTAATGCAATCTCTGCACCGAAGGGCACCTGGGTGGTATCGGTGGTAGTTGGCACCGGTCAGTTAACCTGTCAGAGAATAGTTGCGCCGGCGGCACTGGCATCCGTAAGAAACTCAATGCACTCATACCTGACAAGTGGACTCTCGCCATCACATTATGGCAGCGCCGGGAATGCTGGACAATAAGGACTGGGTGTAGGGCTCTGCTGGGTTGTTGAAGACCTGCTTCACTGGCCCTGCCTCGACAATCTTACCGTGGTACATGACCAGCACCCGATCAGCAATGTGTCGAATAACCGCCATGTCGTGAGACACGAACAGCATGGTGAGATTGTGCTCGCGACCGAGTGCCATTAATAAGTCGAGGATTTGCGCTTGAATGGTGACGTCGAGAGCCGAGACAGGCTCATCGGCAACAATGAATTCGGGTTGAGTCGCGAGCGCTCGCCCAATAGCAATACGTTGTCGCTGCCCGCCAGAGAACTCATGGGGGTATTTGCGAATAAAGTTTCTCGCAAGACCCACGTCGTCCATGAGCTTGGCGATGTGACGGTCAAGGTTTGCTCGCTGACAAATACCATGCAACAACAACGGCTCGGCGAGCGTATCGTAAACTGTCATGCGTGGGTTCAGTGAGGCAAAGGGATCCTGAAAGATCATTTGCATGCGCGAGCGAAACTCTTTCAGGTTGCGGCCTTCCAGGCCGGTTAGATGGGTTTCATCAAAAGTCACTTGACCGCTTGTTATGGGCGCAAGCCGCATAATCGACCGGCCCAATGTCGATTTTCCACTGCCAGACTCGCCCACTAGCCCCAATATTTCGCCGCGATAAATATCAAAGCTCACGTCATCGACAGCTTTGACCGGCTCTGCTTTGGCGTTGGGCTGAAACCATGTGCGAAGGTTGCAGACATTGATTAAAGCCTGGTTTTTCGCTGCGGGCTCTTCGCGTTCTCCAGAGGGAATCGCCGCAAGTAGTTTTTGTGTATAGGGGTGCTGGGCGTGATTAAAAATGGTATCGGGAGACCCGCTTTCGACCACTTCACCCTGTTCCATAACAACAATCTGGTCAGCAATATCGGAGACGACGGCGAGGTCATGGGAAATAAACAGCACGCCAATATCGCGGTTTTTTTGCAGATCAGCAATGAGTCGTAAAATTTGTGCCTGAATCGTTACATCAAGCGCTGTGGTGGGTTCATCGGCAATGAGCAGCTTAGGCTCATTGATCAATGCCATAGCAATCATGACCCGCTGACGCATACCGCCTGAAAACTCGTGAGGGAAACTATCGAAAGTGCTATTGGGACTGCGTATACCCACCTCGTCGAGTAATTCTATGGCGCGAGTTTTGGCATCTGCTCGGGAAAGATTGCGGTGTATAAGCAGGGGCTCGATCAGCTGTTCACCAATGGTGAGATAGGGGTTTAAACAGGTCATTGGATCCTGAAAAATCATGGCGACATCACTGCCGCGAATCTTCCGGAGCTCTGCTTCAGACAGCGTTAACAAGTTTTGCCCTTGGAATTGGGCACTGCCGCCGTCAATACGACCCGGAGGGGATGGAATGAGCCCGAGTAAGGCATAGCAGGAGACCGATTTCCCCGAGCCCGACTCGCCAATAATCGCCGTTATTTGCTGGGTTTCTACGGTGAAGCTTACGCCTTTAACGGCCTTGTGAGTGCCGTTTCGAGTCACAAAGCTCACTTCTAAATTATCGACAGTTAGTAAGCTCATCAGTCTTTAGACCCCCGCACATCGAGTGCATCACGTAGCCCGTCACCCAAAAAGTTGAGCGAGAACAAGGTGGTGGTTAGGGCCAGCCCCGGGAAAATCAGCAGCCAGGGATATTCCTCCATGGTTTCAACACCGTAGTTGATTAGCAGGCCCCAGGAACTCTCTGGCGGCTGAATGCCCAGCCCCAAGAAGCTTAAAAAAGCCTCTAAAAGCATGACCGATGGGATTGTGAGCGTTGTATAAACAATGATGGGACCCAAGGCATTGGGTATCACATGCCTTCTAATAATCGCCGCTGGCGATAAGCCAAGGGATATAGCCGCCTCGACAAATTCTTGCTGGCGCAATGACTGAACTTGGGAGCGCATAATACGGGCCATCGTGAGCCATTCGACGGCACCGATCGCTAAAAACAGCAGCAGTACGTTGCGACCAAACACGACCATTAACAACACAATAAAGATCATGAAAGGCAGGGCGTATAAAATATCGACGATGCGCATCATTACGGCATCGACACGCCCACCGACATAACCCGCTACAGCGCCCCAAGTAACGCCTATGAGCAAGGCCACCGCGGTGGCAATAAACCCTACAGCGAGTGACACACGCCCGCCATACATGACCTGAGTCAGTACATCTCGTCCGAAGACATCGGTGCCTAACCAATGTGCGGCGGAGGGTGGCGATGCGCCCAGGTCAAGGTTCTGCGCCTCATAGCTGTAAGGTGCCAACCATGGGGTCAGCAGCGCCATCAAGATGAACAGCAGCAGGGTAATACCGCCGCCAACCGCCATTTTATTTTTACGCAGTCGCTGCCAAGCATCTCGCCAGAGTGACGCGCCTTGTTCAGCATGCTCGAGAAGGTCTACCGGTTCACTTGCTTGGAGGGTTGTCATTGACCACCTCCTGAAAGTTGGCTGCGCAGTCGCGGGTTAAGCCACGCCGCTGCCACATCGCTAATAAGGTTGAACAACACAATGAGTGAAGAAAGGAACACCGTGGTGCCCAAAATCATGGTGTAGTCACGGTTAAAGGCGGCCTGCACATAGAAGCGGCCTAAACCCGGAATCTGAAAAATGGTCTCTACCACAAAGGAACCGGCGAGTAGCCCGGCAAAAGCCGGTCCAAGAAAGGCAACGACCGGGATCAGGCCGCCGCGCAAGGCGTGCTTTCCTACTACCTGCCACTCGGGCAACCCTTTGGCGCGGGCCGTACGAATGTAATCTTGCGATAAGATTTCGAGCATGCCCGCCCGTGACAAGCGCGCGACATAAGCGGCATAAGCGGCTCCCAGGGTAATCGAGGGCAGTATTTTATCGCCGGGAATCGACCCCCAGCCCGAAATGGGTAGCCACTCAAGATAAATACCAAACACCAGCACCAACAAGGGCCCCAATAAAAAAGAAGGCATGCAAATGCCAATCATGGCCAAACCCATGGGAATGTAGTCTTGCCGCGTATTGGGTTTTAGGGATGCAAACACACCGGCCGTGACGCCAATGATCAAGGCAATAAGTAAGGCGTAGAAGCCTAGCTCAGCGGTGACAGGAAGCCCTGAAAATAAAATTTCATTCACGCTGCGCCCGGGGTACTTAAAAGACGGCCCTAATTCCCCTTGGGCTAGATCTGACAGATAAGCAAAATATTGTTCATGCAGGGGCAAGTCTAATTTGTACTGAGCCTCCAAAGCTCGCTTGACCTCGGGGAGCACCACTTTTTCGGCATCAAAAGGCCCCCCAGGGGCGGCTCTCACTAAAAAAAAGGTGGCCGTAATGACAATGAAAATAACCGGTATGGCCTGCAGCAGTCGGCTAATAATAAAACGCAGCATTAGTTCACCTCCCCGGACAACGTCTGCTCGGGGTGCAATTTGACGTACTTAAGATTCAGTGAATCCATCAGGTTCGGGTAGATGCCCTCAACACTCGGGTGAATAAGGTGTTTGCTGGTGTAGGTGTAGATTGGAATGATGGGCATCTCCTCCATGAGCATAGTTTCCGCCTCTGTGAACAGGGCGTAGCGCTCTTCCCGAGATTGAGCTCGGGGCGCTTTTTGCAGAATCAAGTCGTCGTAAATGGCGTTGCTGTATCCGGTGTTGTTATTACCGCCATCAGTAATAAACAAGTCTAAAAAGTTGTTGGCATCGACGTAGTCGCCAATCCAGCCTCTTCGAGCAACTTGGAAATCGCGCTGGGAAACCGAATTCAAATAGACCTTCCACTCCTGATTGGCAATCGTGATGTCGACGTTTAGCTCGGACTTCCACATTTGCTGAATAGCAACGGCTATCTTTCGATGGGCTTCCTGCGTGTTGTAAATGATTTCAAGCCCCGGCCAGCCCTCGCCATTGGGGTAGCCAGCCTCTGCCAGTAAGGCCCTAGCCTTGTCGGGGTCGTAGCTGAATACTTGAGGTGGGTAATAACCCAAGGTGTCGGGTGGTGTAATGCTATAGGCCGCTACGGCTGTCTCCTGTAGCACACTGCGAACGAGCTTTTCCCGATCTACCGACATTGATAAGGCTTGTCGGACTTTGACGTTGTCTACCGGGGGCCTGTCGGTATTGACCAGATAGTAATAGGTGCCTAGGTAAGGAGACTGCAGGTAGGGGGTGTTGGGCCGTTCGCGGTATACGGGAATTTTATCGAGTGGCACGACGGCGGTGTAGTGAAGTTGCTCGACCCGAAACATGCGTTCTTCGCTCACCACATTCTCTGTGGGGTAGAAGACCACACCGTTTAGGCTCACCTTGTCTCTGTCCCAGTAATGCGGGCTCTTGGCCATTTTAATATGACGATTGAGCGCCCAATCAGTCAGCACAAAAGCACCGTTGCTGACCATGCTGCCAACGCGAGTCCAGGGGGTGAAGCGGTCGGTCATTTTGCCAAATTTGAGCAGCGTTTCGGGATGCACCGCAAAGGTACTGTAGTGATCCATGAGTTGAATAAAGTAGGGGGTAGGTGCGTTGAGAGTGACTTCTAACGTTGTATCGGTCAGCGCCTTCACCCCCACAGCGGCGAAATCCTTAATTTCCCCTTTAGCATAGGCCTCGGCGTTTTTGACGGGGTAAAGCATGTAGGCATAGAGGTTACCGGTTTGCGGATGCAGCGCCCGATTCCAGCTCCACACATAGTCACTGGCGGTCACTTGTTCACCGTTGGACCAGCGGGCTTCAGGATTTAAATAAAACGTAATGACTTTCCCTTGGTCGCTGAACTCCCAGCGTTGCGCAACGCCCGGTTCGGGCTCTAGAGTGATCGGGTTTTTTACTGCAAGACCCTCGAAAAGGGCTCTAATCAGGTGGTTTTCGGGAACGCCAGTAACCACATGGGGGTCTAGACCTTGGGGTTCAGCGCCATTGCCGTAGTGCAAAATTCCCGTACGGTTACCTTCGAGAACATTGCTTTCCCCCCCACCGCAGGCCATTAAGCTAGTGGCGATTACCGTCGAAAACAGGGTGCGTAGTAATCCCCCAAGGGCTTGTCTGGTTTTCACGTGGTCTCTGCCTTAATTACGGATACTGGGATGGGCGCTATGTGGGTCTTATAAGGCCATGGGCCCCGTAAAACTCAGGCATGTACTATGCCATAGGAGGGCACCCTCTGTGCAGTCCCGCCGGCAACGTTTATGCGTGTTACTCGATAAATGCCAAGCGCTATTTATATTGTTATCGGTAGCAGCAGATACACTTCGGGCTCTGATAAACTCCTGCTCCTCATATCGTTCATTTTGGAGTAAAGATTCGTGACTGTGCGCACTCGCGTTGCCCCATCTCCCACGGGTGACCCCCATGTGGGTACCGCTTATATGGCTTTGTTTAATCGGTGTTTTGCCCGGGCTCACGGCGGTGAGTTTATTTTGCGTATTGAAGATACTGATCGAGCTCGCAGCACACCCGAAGCGGAACAGGCGGTATTGAAGTCTTTACGTTGGTTGGGACTCGACTGGGATGAAGGCCCCGACATAGGAGGGCCTCATGGTCCTTATCGGCAGAGTGAGCGGGGGGATACCTATGCCAACTATGCCTGGCAGCTAGTGGAAGCGGGTAAGGCCTTTGTGTGTTATCGCACAAGCGAGGAGCTGAATACGCTGCGCGAGGCACGCCGGGAGTCGGGCAATAGCACGGCACTCAAGCCCTCTGACCTTATTTTACCCGCCGATGAGCAGGCCGCGCGTAAGGCGGCTGATGCCCCTTTTGTGATTCGCATGATGGTGCCCGAAGGCGCAGGCTCCTGCGCTATCAACGATATGCTAAGAGGCGCTATTGAACTGGACTGGAGCATGGTTGATGCTCAAATTTTACTGAAGTCAGATGGCATGCCCACTTACCACTTGGCCAATGTTGTCGACGACCACCTGATGGAAATCAGTCATGTGATTCGTGGTGAAGAGTGGATTAATTCTGCGCCCAAACACCAGTTGTTGTACGAGTACTTTGGTTGGGATATGCCTCAGCTTTGTCACTTACCGCTGTTGCGAAACCCTGACAAATCAAAGCTTAGCAAACGTAAAAACCCGACCAGTATTTTGTATTACCAGCGCATGGGATTTTTGCCCGAAGCATTGCTGAATTATTTGGGCCGTATGGGCTGGTCCATGCCCGATGAGCGGGAGAAATTTACGCTCACAGAAATGGAGCAGGTATTTGATATTCAGCGGGTCTCTTTGGGCGGTCCTATTTTTGATGTTGAAAAATTAAACTGGCTCAACGGTCTCTGGATTCGTGAGGATTTAACCACGGCGCAGTTGGGTCAGCGGCTTCAAGACTGGGCGCTCAACGCGGACATGCTGGAAAAAATACTGCCCCACGCCCAGTCGCGTATGAACATCTTGTCCGATTTTATTCCCTTATCGGCCTATCTCGTCTCAGGCGAGTTGCCGATTACTGCCGCAGACTTTGAGAGCGCTGATCAGGAGTCTGACGCCACGGTAAGATGCTTGCAATTCGTCTTATGGACCCTCGAAGCCCAGCAAGACTGGAGCAGAGACGCGTTGTTCGCAGCGCTAAAGTCGCTGTCGACGGCCATGGAGCTCAAGCCCAAGGTGCTATTTGCCCCATTATTTGTGGCAATTGCCGGGGGCAACTCGGGCTATTCAATGCCCGACTCCATGGCGATTTTGGGACCCGATATGA
>QXYP01000135.1:0-1546 GCA_009886815.1 Halieaceae bacterium | reverse complement strand
AGACTGCGGTCGGCCATTGATGTCTTGGGCGGCGTCTCTAAAAAAGCCGCTAAGCGGCTAGAAAAGGAATTCGCAAGCCTTAGCGCGTCTTGAGCAGCGAAATGCCAGCCCAGATGGCGATGAAAACTTCAAACGCCAATGCGCCCCAAGTGTAGGCGGTGAAGCTCGAACTCATATCAATACCCAGTGAGCTGTTGGCCACCTGAAAGCTCGAGTCGAGGTCGCTTAAAGCAACGCTGCCTCGAGCGGCGGCCAGGGTGCCAATGCAAATGAGAATGAGCCACAGACCGGGGCGCACGTAGCCTTTAATAAAGGCAGAGGCGATCAATATGGCACCAAAGCTGCCCTGCAAACCGCCGTACATAGCCGCCATTTCCGCATAACCGTTATGGGTGGCAATAAATAAGCCTGCCTGTTTAGCGGGTATTTCCGGGTCGACCCAGCACACGATGCCGTAAGCGAGAAAGATAATACCTGAGAGGGCAAGTAGAACTTTGGGATACATAGGTTTAGCTCCATGACGTGTTGCAAACAGGGGCGCCGAAAGCATTAGCGTTCGGGCTTTCTTTTGAGGCTAAAGCATAACCGATACTTCAGGATTAAAGGAGTTTTCGCGGTTAAGTTGACACAGCACAGCTATATTACTAGCATGCGCCTCCCTTGGGTTCTCTGAGGGTTCTGTGGGGCCATAGCTCAGTTGGGAGAGCGCAACACTGGCAGTGTTGAGGTCGTCGGTTCGATCCCGTCTGGCTCCACCAAATTACTTTAGTAGAAACAGGCGCTCTGCGCGATGACACGGGCTGTTGCTCGCTCAGGCTCTGAGCTCAAAATCACACCATATCCGCTTGCTCGGCCCTCGAGTCCAACGCCATTTCAAACAAGTAAACTTTGTCCTCTTTGTAGTGTGCGGGGAGCCCCGTTGTGTCCTCAAGTTCAACCGGGTCTAGCACTTTAAAACCGTGAGAGGTGTAGACCCGAATAAGGGCCTCGTTGTAGCCCACGGTATCGAGGCGTAGGAACTTTATGGGGCCCCTGGAGTAGCGAGCTTTCGCCCAGTCGACAATCACCCCAACAAGCCCCCGTCCTCTAAACTGCGGATGGTTGGCAATGCGGTGGATGAACACGGAGGGTTGATGGCTGCGCTCGCCCCAAATCTTCGGGTCTTCAAAGGTAACCACCCACACGCAGACTATTTGGTTGCCTTCAACTATTTTCCACTGCCGCTTTTCGGCAATCTCTTCTTCGACCAGTCGTCTATCAATCTTTGGCCACTGGGACATGGCTTTCTCCGCTTGAAGCGCGGTTGCGGCGTCGTAGAGTGACAAAATGGCAGGAATGTCCTCGGGAAGGCTTTGAACGATTTCCATGTAGTTTCCCCCATTTTTCGCATCGTGATCGACTGGCGTAAGCTTACTAAGCGGTTTGTGCCTTTTAAGTATAGAGAAGCGAAGAGTCGATAAGAAAAAATAGCAGAGATTATTTAAGCTCTTGGGCATCCATTATGCAGTGCGCTTCACGCTTAAGTGTGGGAACCGTTAGGGGGCGT
>QXYP01000134.1:2547-3029 GCA_009886815.1 Halieaceae bacterium | reverse complement strand
TCTCCGGGAGCGCCTGGAGGGCTTCGGCTCTCGCCGCCACTTCTTCCATGTTAAAGACGAAGAAATTGTTGGTCACGCTATCGCCACCAGAGAGCTCGTCGTACATGCCGGCGAGGGAGGCCGGTACAACAAGGTCAGAAACCGAGCCATAGGCCGAGGCTTGGTTCTGGCCCCAGGTATTACGCTGCACGATGCTGCCCGCTTCAAAGTTGTCGATGTCGGTGTAGGCGAGACCAAAATCCAGCAGCAGGGTTTCAGTAAGATCGAAGACGCCAGAAAATTGCGCCTGTTCAATGTTCATCTCTGCCCAGCTGTTGCCAAATACGCTGCCGGTGATCTGCATGTCATCGGGAGACAGGGGGTCGGCGAGTCCGATTTGGGTAATCGGTATTTGATTGGAGTAATCGACCGACGCCGATTGACGGCCAAAGGCGGCCATAGACAGATTGGCAGAGCTACCAAAGGCACTGTTGGGCTCGCGC
>QXYP01000134.1:0-2537 GCA_009886815.1 Halieaceae bacterium | reverse complement strand
GTGGTAATCCACGACAACGCTTAAGCGGTCGGTAATATCCCATTCTAGGTTTAAGCCCAAAGATGCGCGGGTATTTTTGGAGGCGTCGACACCAGCACCCATAGGCGAGTCGGGCTGGTTATTGTCTTCGGAATAAACCAGGGGTGAGACAATACCGTCTCCCATCCATGTACCGGATTGCCCCGTTGGGCTAAACCATACCGACATGTTGTTGTAGCGGTGGTCTAATTCGAGCTGCGCCATGGTGTAGTCGAGGGTCGCCGTGAGGCGATCAAAAGGGCGCCACTGCAGCGTCAGCTGACCGTTGATACGGGTGCGTTCCCACTCGTCGAGTTGATAAATTTGTTGCTGTGGCAGGCCTACGAGATCCCCCGCTCCGGGAATGTTCTCGTGCTGGCCGTTATCGGGAATACCACTGCCGTCTCGCTCTAGCCATTCGGTGTTGCTGGCTGAAGATTGGCCGTTGTGCCGCTCCTGAAAGGTGCCCGACAGCGCAATGCCCACGGTATCGTCGAAGAACGTTTGCGAGGCAAACGCTGAAACTTCGGGGGTGTAGTCGTCCCCGGTTCGCGTTGACTGGTCGTACATGGCCGATGCGCTCACTGAGGCATTGAGGCCAGGTCGGTCAAGGGGGCGCGCCGTTTTGATGTTGATAGTGGCACCAATGCCACCCGTGGACACGTTCGCACGAGAAGTTTTGTAAATCTCAACGCCGGACACCGACTCAGCCGCGATGTCGGCAAAGTCAAAGGAGCGGCCCAAGCCACTGTGTGTTGGCATTTGCCGGCTGTTGAGTGTGACCAGATTAAAGTCGGCGCCAAAGCCTCGCACGGTGACCGTTGAACCTTCCCCGCGCTGGCGATCAATGGCCACTCCGGTAACCCGCTGTAGCGCCTCGGCTAAGTTGGTATCGGGGAAGTCGCCAATATCCTCAGCAGTAATGGCGTCTACCACACCCGCCGAGTAGCGCTTGAGGTCTTGTGCTCGCTGCAAACTTGAGCGGATGCCGGTAACAACGACTTCCTCGATAACGGGGTTGTCAGAGTCCAAATCAGACTGCGCACTGACATCAGAGGCCAGCATGACGGTGAGAGCGAGGGAAACTGCCGCGGAAACCGGCTTATTATTAAATGGTGCAGGGGACATGATTGCGACACGTGGCAAGTTAATCCTCCATTTTACTCGACACTGAGGTGAAGGGGGTAGTGCCCGCCCCGTGTTGAGATGAGTGGAGTCAGGTCTGCGGCAAGTGGGATGGCGGCTACGCTGGCCTCGGTTTTGGGCGGAAAACGCCGGTAGATTGGCAAGACACGTTCAAAAACCGTTAATGGCGCTGGCGCTTCGATCAGCCTTTGAAATCATAAACTCTTCTGCGGGGCGCACAGAATCCGCGGGGTGTACGGGTGTTACGGTATTGAAGTGACGGCTTCAGCGGCCCTTGGCCTGCTTAGCGGCCTACAAAACCCCATAAGCCCGTAATTTGCATTTCGCGACGCTTATTAAAATTCTATATGCAATTACGGTTGATTTGTGAGACTCTTACGTTCAAGGGTGCTGTGGCTACAGGTGCAGCATGCCCATTGGCATCTAGGTCTGATTGTTCAACGTTTCAAGTAAGAGCGCTTTTGCCGTCCATGTTTAAGGACGGTTTTTTTTGCCTGTAAGTTCATGATCCTCGGCTTTGTCGGCGTTTTAGAGAACCGGCCGCGGTTGCTCGGGGGCGGCTTAAAGACCCATTCGTCGTATGTAAAGCTGACATGGTCGCTTTCTAGCTGCGTCAGGGTCTATGTTGGCTCGATAATGCTAAAATTGGAATGGTTAAAGTAATCGGCCTATCTCCATCTTTTTTTAAAACCACCCATGCAATGGCTTTTTTGCCACAGGGGTGTAACAACGGTGAGTAGACTTTGTGAAGCGACCTCTGGCGCTAATGCTGCCTTTTTTGTTGAGTGTCTGTGTAGGTTCCATTCATGCACAAGCCGCTACGCTACCGGTCATTACCAACGGTGAGCTGGGCGCTACTTGGGATGTTGGCATCGCGGCATTTGATGCCGGACTCCCCGATTATGGCAGCTGTATCAATGATTTTGGCGCTGGCTGCCCCAATGTGACTTGGCGTTGGTCTGAAGGGGGCAATGGTTATCAGGTACTTGACCTTGTATACCCCGGAACGGGCATGCTGGCTGGGGTCTATTTCAAGGCGTCTACGCCACAGAATCTGACAAGTTTTGCGGGAGGAACGATCGAATTTGATGCCCGAGCCTCAGCGCCAGGCACCGCCCTCACGTTCAAGGTGGATTGCGTCCACCCCTGCAGTTCTGGCGATTGGCAGCTACCCACAACGATCGGTACTTCATGGCAGCGTATTTCAATTGCTGTAGACGATTTAGTGGCCCGAGGCTTGGATTTAAGTCGCGTTGATACCGGTTTGGTTATTTGGCCTTCCGCCTTGGGCGCTGTAACCATCACGCTGGACAATTTGGTCTGGCAGAGCTCCGCAACCTCAACCCCTGACCCTGAGCCCACGCCGGCGGGCA
>QXYP01000133.1 GCA_009886815.1 Halieaceae bacterium | reverse complement strand
CCACGTGGGTGAGTTTTATGAGGGATCAGGAGTGCAATGTGATGTCAGTCCAACGAAGCGTATGGGTTATGACCACTTCGGTGCTTAAATGAACGGTGAAGCCCCGACCGCTGCGGAGGTGATTAAGTCGCCGGCCTTGTTACTGGCGACTTGGTGGGGCACGGGACTATCTCCCCGAGCACCGGGCACAGTGGGTAGCTTGGCGGCGCTACCTTTTTGCAGTATCTGGCTTTTGTATTTTCCCCCATGGGGCGTTGCCGGGGTCGCGTTATTGCTGTTGTTTTTGGGTGTTTGGGCTGCCGAGCAGGCGGGAGCGGCTTGGGGCAAGCCCGATCACGGCGCCATTGTTATCGACGAGGTGTTGGGTCAGCTCTTAGCGCTGGCGCTGCCGTATTATGTGCTGGGCGCCTCGGCGGTGAGCTTCCAATTTTTGCTGGTCGGATTTGTGCTCTTTAGACTTTTTGATATTGCCAAACCCTGGCCGGTCAGTTACTTCGATAATCATTGGAAATCTGGCTGGGGCGTGATGTTGGATGATGTCGTTGCGGGACTGTTGGCGGGGTTGGGCGCTTTACTGGTTTTGCCCTTGTTGGGTTGATCGCTTAATGTTCACGCCGGACCATGGCTACCGCTAGATCCTGCAAGGGCTGAGCACGCTCACCGTAGGGGCTGAGACAGGCCAGTGCATCTGCCAGCAGTTTATCGGCTTCATCTCGTGCACCCTCAAGACCCAAGCAACGCACATAGGTCGATTTTTCTACCGCAACGTCCTTGCCAGCAGTTTTTCCCAAGGTGCTGCTATTTTGAGTGACGTCGAGTATGTCGTCAGCTACCTGAAAGGCGAGACCAATAGTCCTAGCGAAGGGATCAAGGCGCTGCATGTCGTCTTCGGTGGCATTGGCACAGATTGCACCAGAGAGCACTGCGGCTCTAATGAGTGCGCCAGTCTTTTGCTCGTGGATAAGGCGCAACTGATCGAAGCTAGACGCCTGACCCTCTGCGGCCATATCCAGCGCCTGCCCTCCAACCATACCTCTGAAGCCAACGGCGTTTGATATGAGGGCGATCAGTTTAAGACGTGTGTCACTGGAGAGTCGGGCATCTTCAGAAATTAAGGCGAAGGCAGCTGCCTGAAGCCCATCACCAATCAGTATGGCGGTGGCCTCATCATAAACGGTATGGACGGTCGGCTTTCCTCGGCGAAGGTCATCATTGTCCATTGCCGGAAGGTCATCATGAACCAGTGAGTAGGTATGCAGCCATTCAATGGCAGTGGCGGCAGAATCAGCGGCGTCTTCCACGCCGTCGCAAAGCATACGATAGGTGGTCATAACTAAGCGGGCCCGGAGCTGCTTCCCGCTATTGTCGAGCACGTACTGCAATGCCGCCGCCAGTCGCGAGTCATCACAACGCAGCGGCGCCTCGGGGGTGTTTGTCTCACTCATGAATCTATGGGCTGGACCTGACCGTCTTCGGTCACCATAGCAACGCGTTGCTCGGCAGCATCGAGAACTTTACCTGCCGTCGTCACTAGCGCCATGCCCTGCTCGTAAAAGCTGAGTGAATCTTCAAGAGATACATTGGGGTCTTCCAATTTTTCCACAATGTTGGCAAGGGTCTCCATCTGCTCCTTAAGTGATGGCGAGGCATCGTTTTCCTTGGCTGCTTTAGGCAAAGCATGACTCCTGATGGTTATGGCATAAACACAGTGGGCTTCATAAAAGACCGACTAAACAAGTTTTGTCAGAGCTTCCGCTGGAGCCGTTGTTAAGGTTGCAGCTTCAATAATGGCATCGCTAGTCAGCCCTGCCGCCTTGCGATTCTCGGTCTGACTTCCGTGGTGAATAAAGGCATCTGGAATTGCGATATGGCGAATCTCAACATCAATATTTGCCCCGGATAAAAATTCAGCAACGGCACTACCCGCACCGCCTGCGAGGGCATTTTCCTCTACGGTAATCAGCCGATCATGGGACTTTGCAATTTGCAGCAGTAGCGTTTCATCAAGGGGCTTCGCCCAGCGCATGTCAACTAAAGTAGCTTTAAGCGCTCTTGCGGCTACCTCAGCTTCCTCTAACAAGACGCCAAAGTTGAGAATCGCCACGTTATGCCCGGTTCTCAGCGTTACTGCCTGCCCTACCGGTAGCGCAGTCATCTCATCTTCAATGAGAGCGCCGGTCCCTGCTCCTCGTGGATAGCGGATGGCGGCGGGGCCCTCATGTTGATAGGCCGTGTAGAGCAGTTGGCGACATTCGTTTTCGTTTGAGGGGCAGGCGATGATCATGTTGGGAATACAGCGTAAGTAGCTCAAATCATAAACCCCATGGTGAGTCGCGCCGTCTTGCCCCACCAATCCGCCACGATCAATGGCAAAGGTTACGTCTAAATTCTGTAGCGCCACATCGTGTATGAGCTGATCATAGGCGCGCTGCAAAAATGTGGAGTAGATGGCCACGACCGGCTTCAGCCCATCGCAGGCCATACCCGCAGCGAGAGTGACAGCATGCTGCTCGGCAATGGCAACATCATGATAACGATCGGGGTACTCGTGAGAGAAACGCACCATGCCCGACCCCTCACACATCGCCGGGGTAATTCCGATTAAGCGGCTGTCGATGGCTGCGGTATCGCACAGCCATCGACCGAAGACGTCTTGATATTTAGGGGGTGAGGGTTTTTTGCTGACCGTGGTATCCGGACTGGCTTCAATCTTATTAATCGCGTGGTAGCCAACGGGATCGCTTTCCGCCGGGCTAAAGCCTTTACCTTTTACGGTACGAATATGAAGTAACTGAGGCCCTTTGAGCTCTATCATAGCCTCAAGTGTTTGCACCAGTTGAGGCAGGTCGTGGCCATCGAGTGGGCCAACATAATTAAAGCCCAGTTCTTCAAACAACATGCCGGGGGCCACTAGGCTCTTCATTTGCTCTTCGGTCTTTTTGGCAAAATCCCAAGCGGTGCGCACATGTTCAAGGATGCGTTTTGAGCCTTCTCGCAATGCAATATAAGTAGGGCTCGCCCAAATCTTGGCGAAGTAGGTGGCTAGCCCTCCGGTATTGTGGCCGATAGACATCTGATTATCATTGAGAATGACCAGCATATTGGGTCGAACATGCCCGGCATGTGCGAGGGCTTCAAAAGCCATGCCTCCAGTAATGGCGCCATCACCAATAACGGCTACCACCTTGCGGTCCAGCCCTTGTCGATGGGCTGCAATTGCCATTCCCATAGCGGCGGAAATACTCGTCGAGCTATGCCCCACGCCAAACGTATCAAAACTACTCTCACTGCGCTTTGGAAAACCCGATAGCCCCCCCGCTTGCCGGATCGTCGCGAGTCGTTCCATTCGACCGGTCAGAATTTTATGGGGGTAGGTTTGGTGGCCCACGTCCCAAACGATTCGATCTTCCGGTGTGTTCAGCACGTGATGCAAGGCTATCGAGAGCTCTACAACACCCAATCCTGCACCAAAGTGCCCACCGGTTTGGCTAACACTGAACAGCATGTATTGGCGCACTTCATTGGCCAATGCTTGAAGGTCGTCTTCGTCAAGAGATCTAAGCACACCGAGATCGGCATTGATCTGTGCCAGCAACGGTGTGACAGGCTTTACTGTGGGGAATGTTGTCGTCATGTCAGGATGATAACCCATCTAAAGTGACATCAGTGGTGGGGCTTTTGACGCCAGCGTAACCTAGTAAAGCGCCTTGAAGGCGTTTACAGCCCTCTTTACCCAAGGTTCTTCCATCTGGCCAAAATAACAGTGGATTTATGTCACCGCTGTTGGTGGCGAGTAGCGTATTGATATCCAGCATTGTGATGCCAGCTTTATTTTTCATCCACGTTGCTAAGCTGTCCTCAAAATCTCTGAGTGCTTTGGCTTGTGACTTCAGCGCGGGTGTTATAGCAGGGGGCACTACCACAAAGCTAGGAGAGACACTCCAATAAGTGCGTAGGTCGTCGATCTCGTCGAGCGCATTGAAAGTCGCTTCGGCGTGCTGCAGAGCGTCGGTATCGTCCAGAAAGAGCACCATGGTAATGGGTCGGTAGTGTGCCACTGTTCGCTCAAAACACTTGGCGATGGTAGCGGGGGTAAAGAGGGGTGAGGCCTTCACTCTCAATTGGTTGGGCGCGAGTTTTTTTGCAGAGCGCATTTTCCATTGAGAGAAGACCGAGCCGCCTATAACGAGGGTGGAGGCATCTTTACTGACCCTGATTCGATCTGTGTCCTCGAGAAAAATCTGCACGGTTTCACAGGAATTATCAGAAGTCTTGGACGTAAAGTCGTTAGAAGCCACGATGGCTACGACAAGAGGTAGCGCAAGTATGGGGATGAGCAGCCACGAGAAGCGCATTGATTCGTCTTCAGAATAAAGCTGCTGTTTCATACGCCCCCTGTGATCCTCCAATTAGGCCCGAATAGCGATAAAAAAACACTAATAATGGGTTAATTCTGCCATTTATTTTAGATTAATGTGCGGACCTGCGCTAAAGTTTTGGGCGGTCCCAGCCAAAGATAGGCGATATGCTGTATCAAAGAAAAATTTCCAAAGGCGAAGCGTTGTCGGCAAAGCTGGGCTTTCAGCTTCAAACGACACGTTATGTTTTGGCCGGCGCGCAAATGCTGGGTGTTTGTGGTGGCATGTTTTTACTGTGGTACCAGTCTGTGCCACTGCCAACCCCGGCTTGGGGTGTTGGCATGCTGATTTTATCTTTCATTCAGGCCTTCCACATGAGCCAGGCACTGGAGAGCCAGCGCCATATAACGGCGGTGGGGCCGGTACTCCGGGAGTTGCTTGTTTCTGCGCTGATCGGCGGTTTCGCTTGGTCAGCAACGATTATTTGGATGGGCGAATACCTATCCGACGAAGTGATGTATGCGCTGATTATGATCATGGTGATCATAACGGTCGCTACGGTGGCCGCGACGGCAGTCGTTCGAGAGTTTTATCTGGTGTGGCTTTGCTCTTCGTTGATACCGGTTGCCTGTTGGCTGGCATGGACCGCTGACGAGCGACCTTTTAATCTTATTTTAGCTGCGGTGCTTTGGGGCCTTGCTATTCTCATGGCTGTTTTGAGCTATGGCATCAGTCGATCTTTCAGTCAGATGGTTGAATCGGGGCTTGAACGTGAAGCCATGGCGAAAGATATGGCCGGATTCTCAGAGACTTTGCGGGCTAAAAACATCCAGCTTCAGGAAGCCAGAAAACAACTCGCTGATCTTGCTAAGCTCGACGAGCTAACGGGTCTTCGCAATCGACGGGGGGCCGACAGGGCTTTCGATACGGAGGTTAGTCGTGCGCAACGTGGCGGCAGCTCGATTGCCGTCATTATGGTCGATGTTGATCACTTTAAAGCGTACAACGATACGTACGGTCACCCTGCAGG
Source organism: Halieaceae bacterium (assembly GCA_009886815.1). Taxonomy (GTDB): domain Bacteria; phylum Pseudomonadota; class Gammaproteobacteria; order Pseudomonadales; family Halieaceae; genus Luminiphilus. The sequence continues at coordinate 6,019 of QXYP01000133.1, read as the reverse complement.
CGATGACGTCTTAAAGCGTATCGCGGGGGTCTTGCGTTCTGTCACGGCGCGAGCCGGAGAATTGGCAATTCGTATGGGTGGCGAAGAATTCCTGCTGTTATTGCCAGGGGCAAATCAGGCGGATGCCTTGGTTGCGGGTGAGAGAATACGAACTCGAATTATGGCGCTAGAAATTGAGCATTCCGCGTCTCCTTCAGGTTCAGTAGTCACCGTGTCTCAAGGCGTCGTCGCTTGCATTCCTTCTATGACCACCGAATTTAAGCAACTTCTTGAAGCGGCGGATAAGGCGCTTTATTCCAGCAAGGAAGGCGGCCGTAATACCGTCACGCTGTCACCGTTCAGGTCTTAGTCACCTTCAGGGTTAGGGCCCCCATCGCGACGCAACCGACTGATTTGTTTTCGCTCATGTTTATCTGGCCGATGATTGGGTTTATTTAAGCCTCCCGCAGCGCGACGCAGGAGAGTTTCTCTCTCACGACGCGCAATACTTTCTTCAGACTCCTCATACAGTGCTTGAGCTGTTGTGGCGGGACCTCTTTGGTCGCTCAGGGCTACTATGGTGATGCTTTTCTCATCCCATCCCTGGCGTATGGTCAGTCGATCGCCGGTGGTAATTTCCCGACTGACTTTAACGCGTTGCCCATCAAGCTGGACTTTACCGCCTTCGATGGCGGCTTTGGCGAGACTGCGGGTTTTAAAAAATCGAGCAGCCCAGAGCCATTTATCGACCCGTACTTTGGCGAGTTTGTTCAGCTTATCCGTCAAAATGTGGTAATCCCTCAAATAGCTCGTCGAAGTGCAGCACGGCTGGGTAGCGTGTTTGGGTGCGCTCAGGTTGGCTGCTGTCCGGTTGCCGCAGTGTAATCAAGTGCGCGACCCCATAGGTCTCAGCTGACGCTAAAACTGACTCTGAGTCGTCAATAAACACCGTTCGCTTTGGGTCAAAGGCACTTGCAGCCTGCAGCTTTTGCCAAAATATCTGGTATTCCTTGGGTGCACTGAAGCTATGCGAGGTAAAAACTTTATCGAGTAACGGTTCAAGGCGTATTTGCTGCAGTTTAATACGCAAGGTGTCTGGGTGCGCATTGGTGATCAATACCACCTCGCAGTGACTCGCTCGCAGCCTGCGCAGAAAATTTTCAGCTTCCGGTCGCCAACTAATATTGGCGGCATGCTGTTGCTTCAGCTGCGCAATATCGAAGCCAACGATTTTTGACCAGAAATCGAGGCAGTACCAATTGAGATGCCCACTTTCTCTGGCATGGATGGGATTGAGGTAGGCTTGCGCCGCCTCCAGATCGATGCCTTGGGTTTGGGCGTAGGTGGCTGGCACCGTTTCGGTCCAAAATTGGGTGTCGAAGCGAAGATCTAGCAAAGTGCCGTCCATATCGAGCAGCACGGTATCAATTTTTGACCAGTCCACGCCCAGAACAGATTTATCGTGATGCACACTCAGTGCCATGGCAATGTTACCCTCTTATTCGATGGAGATATTAAAACACGCGATCCCCGGGCCACCGATGCTGCCAGTGGGCCATGACCCTTTACCGGCAGATTTGATAACAAATTTGTTGTCGTTGTTGGCTCGCACATCAGAATCCTTGGTGGGCTACTACCAGCACGCTGACTCCGTAGCGATAGACCAAAAGGCCGACCGAAGTCCGGTAACAACCGCCGATCGCAGCGCTCATGCCGAACTTGCCCAAGGGTTAGCAAAACTGACGCCTGACATCCCCTTTCTATCTGAAGAATCTACCACTGAAGAAATACGAGAGCGCCACAACTGGCGGATCTGCTGGATGGTCGATCCTTTAGATGGCACACGCGAGTTTTTAGACCGCACCGGGGAATTCACCGTAAACGTTGCCCTTATCGTCGATCAAACGCCTGTCTTGGGCTTTATTGCCCAGCCTTTAGAAAGCCGATGTTATTTAGGCATACCGGGGACTGGGCTTTGGTGTTGTTCGGGTGAGAATTTTGGTCAGCTAACAACCCTTGCCCCAAGCGTGAGTCCTGGTAGAAACATTCGCATGTTGGCTAGTCAACGGCACAGCCCCAAACGTGTGGCCGCGCTGGCTAAGCTGCTAACCGGTTTGGATTTGCCTGTGGAGCGCATAAACGCAGGCAGTGCCCTAAAGTTCTTTGCACTTGTTGATGGTCGCGCCGATATTTATCCCCGAAGCTCGCCCTGCTATGAATGGGATGTTGCGGCAGGGGATGCCCTAGTTCGGGCGGCCGGCGGGCAAGTTTTAAACGAGACCGGCCTGCCAATGGCCTATAATCATCGCGACACGCTTTTGGTAGACTATTTCGTCGCCGCAGCGCCGTCGGGATTGCCATGGCTTCCTCTGCTTGAAGGGGCGCACAATTTATTCAAAGAGTCGCGCGGTACGCATGCGTCCAGCGTTATAAAGGACCTTGGTAATGGCTAACGAGAACGATGCTGCAAATGATGACATGACCCCAGCTATGCGCCTCATGGTGCTTCAGTCTAAGCATCGTGGACTTGATCAGAAAATTAACGAATTGCAGCTACAGCCCTATCACAATCAATTGCTTATTCAGCGACTCAAGAAAGAAAAGCTAAGGCTGCGAGACGCGATTGAGCGCACGAAAGACGAAATGATTCCGGATCTTAACGCCTAGCCCTCTCAACATAGAATTGAACCCTCATGGGAGAGCAGCCACGCTTTGTGGGCGAGCCCCCATGCAAACCCCGTGAGCTCACCGCGACCACCAATGACGCGATGGCAAGGCAACAATAGGGCAATAGGATTGCGCCCCACAGCGCTGCCAACCGCTCTTGGGCCTGAGGGTGGCTGAAGCGCCTGGGAAAGTTGTCCGTAACTTACGGTTTGGCCATAGGGAATGTCTTGTAAGCCTTGCCAAACGCGCCGCTGATAGGGTGTGCCAGCAGGCGCCAGCGGCACATCAAATTTTGTCAGTCGTCCATCGAAATAAGCCCGCAGTTGGTTTGCGCATTCGTCAATGAGCGGACATGACTCGGTGGCACTATTTGTCTGGGTAGTTCCGTGAGTCATCCAACCAACACCCTCGATAGCTTGAGCACTTCCCATGATGTTTAAAACTCCCAAGGGACTGTCAATCTGGGAGGAATAGGGTGGGGTTTCAGGCACGGCTTAGCGCGCTCTCGAGTCGATGACGTCTCGGGCGTGGGCGGCAAATCCGGCACCCGCTTGACCATAAAGATTAAACGCTGAAATACCCAAGGCCTGCAATTGCTCCGAGTGTTCTTCATGCTGAACTACTGACGCTATATCACCGGAATACCCCATTGACCGAATGAGTTTTGCCACCAACATATTTTCAGGATGATTAGTGAGAGCGAGCATAATGAGCTGTACCTCGGGAAGCTTTATGCGTACCCAAAAATCGGGATCGGAAGCATCGGCGCATATAACCCGTCGCTGCTCTTTTTGGTGATGACTGACCTTCTCCAGCGAGGCTTCAATGCCCAATACTTCTTCACCTAAGCGAGGGGCTAGCGCCTCATAGGCGCCGGTGCCTACCCGGCCCATGCCTAAAATAACGGTATTAATGTTGTCGGTCCGTTCATAGGTGTCCAATAACTGAACTGACCTATGGGCGAGAAGTTGATCGCGGTGTTTTCTGTAAAAACTGTGTGACGCTTTACTCATTGGCGCAGCCAGTAAAAAACTAATCGCGAGCGCAATCGAAAGCGTCGAACTCCAGACTGGGGCAACCCAACCCAAGCCTGCGGCTATTGAGATAACGATAAGCCCAAACTCACTGTGACTGGACAGAACGCTCGAGGCCAGCACGGCTTGTCTTGGTGCGGTGTGCAGGCGCGTCATGAGGAAGAAGTAAAGTAAAGGCTTGGCGACCGAGGCCAGGCCTAAAACAATGGCTACGCCAATGAGTAATGCTGGCGGCCAGCCCCCCAGGCCAATAGATAGGAAAAACCCCACTAAAAATAGATCCTTTAGTTGAATGAGGTTTGTTGCAAGTGCCTTTGTTTTATCTTTACCGGCCAATAGGGCGCCCATGAGTAACGCGCCGAGGTCGCCTTTTAGCCCCACAAGCTCCGATACTTCAGCAGCACCAATGGCCAACGCCAATCCCAGCAGCGTGAGTAATTCGCCGTAGCCGCTTAGCGACAGTAGTTTGAGGATGAGTGGTCTTGCTGGAATGATGATCAGTAGTGCTAAAGCATAAATGCTGGGTACCTTTCCCGCGGCCACGGCTAAAAAGCCTACGGCCACCAAATCCTGAACAATTAATATGCCAATGGCGAGAACAGCCTGACTAGATTGCAGTTCGCCGCGCTCCTGAAGGGTTTGAATCACAAATACGGTACTTGAGAAGGTGAGTGCAAAGGCAATGACGGCGGCGCCAGCCATCGTGAGATCCAGTGCCGGGAGGGCTTTCATGAGTCCTATCAGCAGTAGGAGTAAAACCGACTGAGAGATCACCATGTGCACGAGGGTTGTACCCCACACGTTAAGCTTCAGAAGTGCCCTAATGTCTAATTTGAGGCCTATGCTAAACAGCAGCAGCGTAATTCCTAAGTCAGCCAGCTGTTCTAGCCAGCTGCCAGCGGTGATGCCGATTTCATGCAGGGCGAAACCTGCGGCGAGATAACCAATTAGCGCCGGTAGGCCCACCGCCCGGCTGGCCAAACCGCAGAGAAGGGCGATTAAAATGATGAGCGCTTGTGAAAAATCAGCCATGGCAGGTCACGATCCCAGTCATCGCGAGGTTACGAGTGCAAAAGCCGCGGTAGAAATGAGGCAAACCTCTATGACGGACATGATCGCGGGAATATCGGGTCTTTCAATGAAGATATCGAGCCCCGCGGTTGCGACTAATAATGTTAAGAATAGGCTAAGTTTTGCGGTGCCCATTAACCCGATACCCAGCAGCAATAAAATCACGCCACGGCCGGCTTCCAACAGACTGGCGCCCGTCAGGGGTACCAACCAAAGATTCGCTACGGCTAAGCAACCGGCCAGAATCGCGAGGGCGGTGGCGCAGTGGCGCGATACTCGACCGAACCCCAAGTCGATGGCGGCGGGCTTCTCGCCAGCGCTTGCTGGCGGTGGGGTTTTGTCTGTGTGTAATTTGGCCTTGTGCATGGGGTATAGCTTAGACTGAGTTGGGCCTGCAGTCAGTGATCAATGTTGAAGTGGAGTTTTGATGGTTGATACCCCCCAAATTGTTAAGAGTAATGGGCTATCTAATGAGGCCATACGTGCAAACATGGCAGGTTCGCCGGCTAGTGAGCTACGTATTGAGGTGGAGCCGGAGATAGATTCCACCAATGCGGCCTTAAAACGGCGGGCTGTATCGGAGGATATTCACGGTTTGGCCTTGTTCGCAGAAGCACAAACGGCGGGTCGAGGCAGGCTTGGCCGCCCTTGGGTGAGCCCCCCGAAAAGCAATATTTATATGTCTTTGGGTTGGCGAACCGATCTGGAGCCCCTTGAGCTGGCGGGACTCAGCCTTGCCGTGGGCTGCGCTATTGCCGAGGGGTTAGAAGGTGATTTGGCCTTGGACCTAAAGCTTAAATGGCCCAATGATCTGTACTTGGGAGGAAAAAAATGCGGCGGTGTATTGATTGATTTGGTGCAGTCGGCGAATCAGGACTGGATTATTGTTGTGGGGGTAGGGCTCAACGTTGCAATGTCAGAATCGGGAGGTACTGACATTGACCAACCCTGGACTGATTTAGGCTCCCATACCAATATCCCGGTAGTGCGAAATGAACTCGCTGGACGACTGCTGGAGGCTTTGGTGCCCCTGCTGTCGAGCTGGCAGGTGGGCGCCTTCAGCCAGTGGCAAAGTTGTTGGGCTCGCAGAGATCTCATGGCCGGTCATCAAATTAGTGTCCAGCAAGGCGGTCATGCTATTTCTGGTCGAGCAGAGGGCGTAGACGTCTCGGGTGCGCTGCAGGTGGCCACCAGGGATGGGTTAGTCGTGGTGCAATCGGGGGAGGCGTCAATGTTGCGCAGCCAAGAGCTATGAGCGAAGTATTAAT